>CAJULF010000051.1 GCA_910587135.1 uncultured Oscillospiraceae bacterium | reverse complement strand
ATTAACCGAGATAAAGCAACCTTAAAAATTTATATTTACACATCAATATTAAATCCACATAACAATTATTGATAACTACTATAAATTATTATTTATAACAATAAGAGCATTATCAACAAAACAAATCCCCTCGATCACTCGAAGGGATTTGTTTTTAAGAGGACAATTATGGCAAAAACAAAAAACACATTGGGAATCCCGATATTCCGTGCCGCCGTTTTGATAGAGATAATGTATAAAAGGCGCGGCGGCATTATGCGTCAGTTGCCGTTGAATCTGTTGACGATAGAGGCAAAGGGGATCATAGCAAGAGGCACCTCTCCTTCGTCGCATTTTAAAGGAAACAAAGAACCGTCGTAAAACGACGCTGACTTGTTCTCAGAATCCTTTTTGTTAGATTTCATTAAACGCCGGGCTTAGCCTTGAAGCTAAGACAGTCCGTGCACTGGCACATGCTGGGGTTGCCCTCGTGTGTGCCGACTTCGATTTTGTCGAGCGAGCAGTAATCCTCGCAGCAGCAGTGATTCTCGCAATTGCGGATAGTGCAGCCGATATGCTTATTTGCAAATTCTGTACCCATAAATCAAATCTTCCTTTCTTAAGCCTGCCGCAGCAGACATAATTCGGCGGCAGGATAACTTTTGATAAGTTTCCGTTTCACCGTGATAATATTTTCTTCCTAAAGAGTTCTTTTATTCGTTACGGAAAATGGGAAAAAAAGCCAAAAAAATACCGCGCGGTTTACCGCACGGTTCAAATTCCGCATTCATAGGAACGGGCACTTTTGCGAAAATTTCCGAAGGGAACGCGCACCTTTCCTGTAAATTCGGCTTTATGAAGAAATTATGGTAATAACAGGCATTGCGACACTGCGCAATCGGAAGACATAATGCCCTCTATAAGATAAGACCGATTTTGACCTCATTTTGTGACAAAATTTTTTCAATTTTTTAAAATTTGTAACAATTAACAAAAATAAGCGGATTTTTTGTTAATTGTTACAATCGCATAATTTTTCTCGCATTAGTAGAGCGCTTGCGGATACAATACGCCAAACACCCTCAAATGCTTTTATAGACTAATCTCTGTCCGCAGCGGCAAACTGTGCCGTTAAGCCGTGACGATAGTCCGACATAAAGCGTGAGAAGCCTTCCGCGCCTGCCGTATCGGGTAAAGCCACGCTGCTTTCAACATCTGCAAACACTCTCTTTTCCAGCCATTCCGCAAGATCCTCGCCCGCGCCAAGCCGCATATAAGCTGCCAGAAGTGCCATACCCCACGCTCCTCCCTCGCCCGCGGTTTCCGTTACCGCCACGGGAGCATTCAGCGCGTCGGCAAGCAGCTGCTGAGCCGCTCCTTTTACCTTGAACAGACCGCCGTGTCCTGTGAACCTGTCAGCGGGAACGCCCTGCTTAAAAATTATATCCATTCCCATTTTAAGCAGCGCAAAAGCTGAATAAAGCTCCGCGCGGAAAAAATTCGCCAGATTGAAGCGGCTGTCGGGCTTTCGGAAATACATGGGTCTGCCCTCTTCCATATTAAGGGTGGGTTCTCCCGAAAGGAAATTGTATGCGAGCACCCCGCCGCAGTCGGTATCTCCGCTCATGGCGTTTCTGTACAGCAGCTCATACAGCTCTCCGGCAGACATTTTCTTGCCTGTCAGCGCGGCGAACTCCCCAAATAATTTTACCCACGCGTCCAGCTCGGAGCAGCAGTTGTTGCAGTGAACCATTGCCACGGGTCTTCCGTCGGGCGTTACCAAAACGTCGATATCATCGTAAATTCCCTTAAGCTCCCGCTCCAACACAAGCATTGAGAAAATGCTTGTGCCCGCGGAAACGTTGCCTGTCCTTGGCAGAACGCTGTTTGTGGCGGTCATGCCCGTTCCCGCGTCGCCCTCCGGCGGGCAGAAAGGTATCCCCGGCTTTAAGCTGCCGCTTGGGTCGAGCAGCCTTGCGCCGTTTTCGGTAAGGCTTCCGCAGTGCTCTCCCGCCGAATTCACCGCCGGCAGCACCGCTCGGATATCCCAAGAGTAGCCTGCCGCCTTGACCTCTTTATCAAATTTGTCCAGCATTTGCGGGTCATATTGTCCGCTGCTGTCAAGCGGGAACATTCCCGAAGCTTCGCCCATGCCCGCCGCGCGGACTCCCGTGAGCATATAATGCACATAGACCGCCAGAGTGGTTATGTGACCCAGTTCCGTAACATGGTGCTCTCTGTCAAGCATAGCCTGATATAAATGCGCGATGCTCCAGCGCTGAGGTATCTTGAAGTCAAACAGCTTTGTCAGCTTCTCCGCGGATTTTCCGGTGGTGGAGTTGCGCCATGTGCGGAACGGCACGAGCAGTTCTCCCGCGCTGCAGAAAGGCATATATCCGTGCATCATGGCGGATATCCCGATCGCGCCTACCGTGGTGAGCGGTTCGCCGAATTTTTCTTTTACATCTGCGGCAAGATCGGCATAAGCGCCCTGCAAGCCCTTTACAATATCATTGAGGGAGTATGTCCAGTAGCCGTTTTCGAGCCTGTTCTCCCAGCCGTAAGCGCCGCTTGCCAGCACCGAGAAGCTGTCATCGATAAGCACCGCTTTAATTCGGGTCGAGCCGAATTCTATTCCGAGATAGGTCAGCTCCGTATTTATTTTGCCCATAATGTTCTCCTTAATTTATGCTTGGGCAACACCGCACAAAGCCCAAAGGGCGGTCTTTGTGTGGTATTGCCCTTGTTTTTGTGGTCAGTTGATTATATAGGCACGCTTGTCCTCAAAAATCAGTGCCTGGTCGTTGCCGAGCCGTATTCTGCCCTTTGTGAAATCCGCTTCACCGCACTTCTCACAGTCGTCATTTCCGCAGTGAACATCCAGCGCGCATTTCACCAGCCCCAAATTATCGGGCATATTGCCCGCAAAAACAATGCTTCCGGCACTAACGCCTATAACGATACCGTTTTGCACTGTAAATGCCTTCAGCGAAGCGCCAAACCCCTCCTCGTTAATTCTTCCGAGAAGATATTCGGGACTTCCGCCGCAGAGGTAAACAACGTCATACTTGCACAGTTCCTCCGCGGACATGGGCTTATGAAGGTCATAGACAGTTATGTTGCCGCTGCTTATACCGCATTTCAAAAGGTCGTTAAGACATTTTGGCAGAACTTGGACAGCGTCGGGAGAGTTTGCGGCGGTCGGGATAAAAACCGCCTTGATACCGCTTACCTCATTTCCGAGCCAGCCCGTGAATTTATTTTTTATTCCCTCGGTTTCCAAACCGCAGGAGGTCAGCATTACCCTCATAGCTGCAACTCTTACTCGCAGTAACCGAAGCCGAGAATGCCGAAATAATGCTTCTCGCTGCCCGGTACTCTGATTTCTATCATGTGCTCCGCAGACTCGTCGTTGTCAAGTATCATAGCGGTTTCGGGATTGTTCCAGCCGTCGGAGCGATTGGATGATACCGTGCACACAAATTCACCGTCAACGTATATCTCCGCGTCGGCGTACATCTTGCTGTCGTTAGCCTTGAAAACCATGCGCAAAGCCTTGCAGTCAAGTGTGAATTTCAGTGAAGCGTCCTCCTCGCCCCTGTACATCCAGCCGTTGTGGAACGCGGAGTGAGTGTCATTTTCCTCAAATCCGGTAAGCTCCACATTTTCCATGCTCGCGCTGTCTATAAATTTCATGTTCATGTATCTGTCGGAGAACACGGGCGCGGGCAGAGTCTTATCCACCTCGCCGACGTTTTTATCGACCGTTTCCATAACATTCTCGAAATAATGCGCCACAAAATCGCGGACGATCTCATGACCGCGCGCGTTAGGATGGCTCTGGTCATCGGAATAATCCTGCCATGTCATGCGCCCCTCGGCGAATTCCTCTCCGAGGGAATCGGGCTCGCTTATCATGGGCAGTCCGTAGTTATTGCCGACCTGGCTCATAAATGGCTGGCAGGAGTGACCGTTCTCTATTACCGTAAACAGCAGTACCACCGCCATGTCGTTATCCTGCGTGAGCAGGGTGCGGACAAGGCTCTCGTAGCTGTTCTGATATTCGGTCGAGTTTCCGTCGTTTACCGCGAATTCCACAAAGCATATATCGGGAGTATATGCGAGAACATCACGCTCTAACCGCAGGTTTCCGAGGATGGAAGGAGTGCCGCTCAATCCCGCGTTCACATAATTTATTTTGGCGTCGGGGTACTTGCCGCACAGCCACTCGTAGGACAAATTGGCCCAGCAAAGCTCCGGGTGCTCGGGGGCTACCGTAAGACCCTCCGTGATAGAGCCGCCGATATACGCGACGGTTATCTCCTCGCCGTTCTCAGCCTTTTTTAACACATTAGCCATGCGTGTCATATCGCCCGTAGTCATGAGGGAGCGTTCTACCATAAGCTGATATATCTCCTCTTCGCTGAGCGCCGAATAGTCGATGTCATCCGCGGGAGCGCTCTGCTCGGTTTCGGGTGAGCCGGAATCTGCTGTTTGCGCGATATCGGAGCCGGTTTGAGAATCCGAACCGACGGGGTCGTCCGAATTATCCGGAACGCTTCCGCTTTCCGATAAGCCGCTGTCGGAGCTTGTGTCGCCCGTGCAGCCTGCCATTGCCAGCATACCTGCCGTTAACATCAACAAAATAAATTTTTTCATGTCTTTGATCTCCTTTAATTTATATTTGATTTTCATACATCGTACGCCAACGCTTTGAGTTGGCGGTGTCAGCCCGCTGTGAAAGCTCTTTTGGCTTTGCGTGAGAAGATTTCACAGTGGCTTGCGGGGAACTCACGCGTGGACATTCGGTCCGGGTATGATTTCAGCGCCTTGCCGCACAATTTGCCTCAGGACTATCGTAGAGCGGCTATGAGAACAAGTTCTTAAAATATTACGCGCAAAGAGCGGGGGATTGAGTTTTCAAAGTGATAAGTCCCCTTGGTCGGGTGTCGGGGCAGCCGCTTTCAGCCCATCGCTTTTGAGGGAACGTTGCCCTGAGCCGCATACCTCCATAGCTCAGATATCGCCAACATTCTCCATACCCATATTTTACACTATCCCCGTCCCTTTGTCAAGTACCGTGCGGGATTTTCCCGATACCCTTTCAAAATCGCTCCCGTCTTGACAAACTCCACGCAAAATGCTATACTGATAATCATCAAATAAAAAGGACTGATAAAAATGTACGACCTTAATCAAGTCGGCGAGAGTACCTTTTACATGGACTCTCCCGCAAACGTCGGCTTTTATGTTGACGAAAACAGGGTGTTTCTTATCGACGGAGGCAGCGATAAAGATGCGGCTAAAAAGGCTCTTAAGCATATTGAATCGCGCGGGTGGACGCTTGAGGCGGTCATCTGCACACATTCCCACGC
The DNA here is from genome assembly GCA_910587135.1 of uncultured Oscillospiraceae bacterium. Classification (GTDB taxonomy): domain Bacteria; phylum Bacillota; class Clostridia; order Oscillospirales; family Ruminococcaceae; genus CAG-115. The sequence goes on along the minus strand of CAJULF010000051.1, from coordinate 13,100 downwards.
CGATCATGCGGGCGGGTGCGCTCTGCTGCGGCAGAGGACAGGCTGCAAAATTTACGCAGCCGGTGTTGGCGCGGCGATAATAAAATATTCCTTTCTTGAGCCGACATACCTTTACGGCGGCTTTGCCATGAAAGACCTGCACTCGAAATTCATAATGTCCGCGCCTTGCGAATGTGAAGAGCTTACCATCGAGGTTCTGCCGAAGGGATTGGAGTATATTCATATTGACGGGCACGATTTTGAACAAATAGCCCTGAAGACCCGTGACGGCGTTTGGTTCATAGCGGACAGCGTTGCGAGCGCCGAAACCCTTACAAAATATAAAATCCCATTTTTGTATGACATAGCCAAGCAGCTTGACACTTTGGAAACACTACCAAAACTGGAGGGAAGTCTGTTTATCCCTGCCCACTGTCCGCCGACCGAGAATATTGCGGAGCTTGCGCGGATAAACGCTGAAAATATCCGAGAGGTCGCCACAGCGATAAAGCGGCTCTGCACCGACGGTCTGACCATAGACGAGCTTCTGGAGCGTCTTTTCGCCGAATTCGGGATAAAGCTCTATCTCACCCAGTACGCTCTTGTTGGCTTCACGACCCGTTCTTATCTTTCGTGGCTGTATGAAAAGGGGGAGATCAAGCCGGTTTTCGCGGGCACAAAGCTGCTCTGGAAAACGGTTGGATAGGGGGCAAACGTGTGGAGTACTTTTGGATCGGAGGTTGGCAGCATATCATTTTAGGGGAGCATATTCCCGACTCCGAGGGAAACCGCCCCGTAATAAGGCAGCTCTGCTTCGGACCGCTTGAAACGCGGGAATACGGCATTACCGCCGACAACTCCTTTTATTATAAGGAGCATATCATAGAGGGTATTGGTGCGGGCGAAAAAATCTTTGAGATAATAGACGTAAACGAATTTTTGGCAGCGATAGACTGTGAAGCCGCTCTGTGCCAAAAATACGCACCGCACCTCGTGAAGTATCCGTCGGATATCCGCGAAAAAATCCGTAAGGGAGAACTGCCGTGAACGCGAAAAAAATAATACACAAAACCGAGAAGCTGTTAAAAAAGACCTCAATATACTCCGAACAATACTACCTGCTGCTGAACGGCGTTTTTGAACCCAGACATACGGATATGCGCGAAAACTTTGAATTTACTGCGCGCGGCATAAGGGTATACTGCTTCGAGCGCGGAAAGCTTGTCTTTGAAGGGTGCGCTTCCAAAGAGGAAGCGGTCTTTCTCGCCGCGGATTCGGTCATACATCAGATCGCGCTTGATATAGTTATTAACGACCAAAAATATTTTGAGGTTATGCCAAACGGCTGCAAAAGGCTTGATTACAAGGCAATGGAGGATATCCGAAACAAGGCTTTCGAGGAAATCGGCGGAATATACTCCGAAATGTGCGGGAACGGCTTCGGAATGTTCCGCCTTAAGCCATGGTAAGGAATAATATAGGCGCTGAGCCCTAAGGTAAAAAAAGCCCTTGACAAACCGGGCGGAACATGATATAATAAGGATAATAATTTAAAAACGTTGAATATGTGTAAGTAGCTTTTCGCATAAGCGGCTCAGAGAACGGGCGTCATCGGCTGTGAGCGTCCCGCCGCCGCGAGGGGTGAATTTCAGCATAGGAGTTGTCCGTGAAGCGGCGAAATAGTTCGTCTATAAGCGGAACGTTGCGCCGCGTTAAGGCGTGTCAAGTGCGGAGTTTCGCTCCGAATTTGGGTGGTACCGCGAGTTATCTCGTCCCATTATGGGGCGGGATTTTTTGTTGTAAAGAAACAAACAACAACTCCTTACCCGCGCAGAAAAGCAGCGCAGGCAAAGAGCGACATTCCGACCACGCAGGAATTTCCCCGCAAGCCGCTCGTGAAAGCGCAGCGTAACGAAGTGGAGCGGAGCTTTTACGAGCGGGATAGCAAGAACGCTGCAAAATAGCTTTCTCAGCTTGTAGAAAAGCTTATATGCCGCGCAATGTCGGCGCATGAAATTTCAAAAAGTACATATTTGCCGTTCGGCAAATATGTACGGTTTCCGCAGTCGCGCAGAGCGAAACGGAGTGAAGCGGAGCGTGAGTGCGGAAATTTTGAAATTTTTTTAAATAATTCGCCTTAGGTCAACCTTTATATATACGCACCGCAATAACGCTGCAAAGCAGAGTTCTTGCGGTGCGGGAAAATTCAAATCAAGATAAGGAGAACGGTATGAAGGATTTCAGTGAGATCAAAGAGCAATACAAGCAGAAGATCGAGGACGTGCTCGACAGTGAGCAGCTCTCGGAATTCTGGCAGAAGTACCTCGGAAAAACAGGTGTTATTTCGGGACTGATGAAGGAGATGAAAAGCGTTCCGCCCGAGGAAAAGCCATCTTTCGGAAAAGCGGTGAACGATGTGCGCGTATGGGCGCAGGAGCTTTATCAGACCAAGCAGGCGGAAATAAAGCAAAAGGAGCTGGAGCGCCGCTATGAAAAGGAAGCGGTGGACGTTACCCTGCCCGCGCTGCGCCGCGCTCCCGCAAATCTTCACCCTATTTCCATCATAAGGCAGGAGATGATAGACGTTTTCGCGGGAATGGGCTTCGATATCTATGAGGGACCCGAGATAGAGGACGACGATCACAACTTTACCCGCCTCAACGTGCTTAAGGATCACCCCTCGCGGGATATGCAGGACACCTTCTGGCTGACGGACGACCTGCTGCTGCGCACCCACACGTCCCCGGGGCAGATTCGCACCATGGACAGGCAGAAGCCGCCCATAAAGGTGCTTGTTCCCGGAAAGGTGTTCCGCTCCGACAGCGACGCTACACATTCCCCGATGTTCAGCCAGCTTGAGGGTCTTGTGGTGGATAAGGGCATTACGCTGTGCGACTTGCAGGGCATGCTGGACAGGTTCGTCCTGAGGATTTTCGGCGAGGGCGCCAAGACCAGGCTGCGCCCCTCCTATTTCCCGTTTACAGAGCCGAGCGTCGAGGTTGACGTAAGCTGCTTTGAGTGCGGCGGCAAGGGATGCTCGCTTTGCAAGGGCACGGGCTGGATAGAGGTTCTCGGCGGCGGCGTGGTCAACAACAGAGTGCTTGAAAACTGCGGCATAGATCCCGAAGAGTATTCGGGCATAGCTTTCGGAATAGGCATTGAGCGCATTACAATGCTGAAATACGGCATTCCTCATATGGGTAAATTCTTTGAGAACGATCGGGATTTTCTCGAGCAGTTCAAGGCGTGATAAGGGGGGAGAACGAATATGAAAATTTTATACAGCTGGTTAAAGGATTATGTGGATATGGACGCGCAGCCGTCGGAGCTTGTTGAAAAGCTGTTCGGCGCGGGTCTGGAGGTTGAGGAGACGGTCTGCCTCGGCAAGGATATCGAAAACGTAGTGGTAGGAGAGATAACAGCAATTGAGAAATATGAGGGCACTCATCTTCTTATATGTAAACTGGACTGCGGAAAGCACGGTAAGGATATCGTTATACTGACGGGTGCGGACAACGTGTTCGTCGGCGCTAAAGTCCCCGCGGCAATGGTGGGAGCAAAGCTGCCTAACGGCATGAGCATAACTCCCCGCAAAATGCAGGACATGATGTCATACGGAATGCTCTGCTCGGGCGGAGAGCTTGGGATCGACGATAACTGGATAAAGGGCGCGGAGGTAAACGGGATACTGATCCTGCCGCCCGATACCGAAACGGGAAAGGACATCAAAGAGGTTCTTGAGCTAAACGACTGGCTTTTCGACGTGTCCGTGACCGCGAACCGCCCCGACTGTCAGTCGGTTCTGGGCATAGCGAGAGAGGTTGCGGCTTTTCTGAACAAGCCGCTGAAAGAGCCGGATTACTCATACGAATGCGATGGCTCGACAAATCCCGACATTTCGGTAACGGTAGAGTCAAAGGACGTCTGCCCGCGCTATCTGGGGCACTATATTTATGACGTGAAGCACTTCGAGTCGCCGCAGTGGATGAAGCGCCGCCTTTCCGCGTGCGGCTTTGCGGCTATCGACGCCATAGTTGACGTGACGAATTACGTTCTTTTGGAGATCGGTCAGCCCATGCACGCGTTCGACCTTTCCACTCTGGACGGTTCGTCAATAGTGGTTCGCAGGGCGAGAGAAGGCGAGGAGCTGATAACGCTCAACGAAAAATCCAACCTGCTCAACCCCAACAATCTGCTTATATGCGACAAATCAAAGCCTGTTGGACTTGCCGGTATTATGGGAGGTCTTAACAGTGAGATAGTTCCCGAAACCAAGGAGATATTGCTTGAATCCGCGAAATTCATGCGCGACAGCGTCCGCAAGACCGCCCGTGCGCTGGGACTTCATACCGACGCGGCGGCAAGATATGAAAAGGGCGTTGACGAATACGGAGTCGAGTGCGGCATGGCAAGAGCGCTTAATCTCGTGCAGTCGCTGGGGATAGCGAAAATAAGCTCCTCCCACTTTGACGAGAGCGCGGGCGCTTCAACAAAGGAGCGCGTGATGACCGTGCAGACCGCAAAGGTAAACGGCGTTCTGGGCATTGAAGTTCCCGATGAAAAGATAATTTCCATACTGAAGTCGCTGGGATTTGGAGTCGCGCAGAACGGCGGCAGCCTTGAAATAACCGTTCCCCGCTGGCGCGAGGATATAGACGGGTATCAGGATATCGCCGAAGAGGTTATCCGCGAATACGGCTACTCTCATCTTACGCCGACTTTCCTGGACAGTGCAAAGGTCACCGACGGCGGACTTGATTCCGCGCAGAACAAGGAGCTTTTCTGCAAGAAATACCTTTGCGCGCAGGGCTACTATGAGGTTCAGACTTTGGCAATGTATTCGCGTAGAGAGCTGGCGCTGTTAATGCTCCCCGACAATGCGGCGGAACACAAAGCGATAGAACTGCTGAATCCCATTACGGATAATCTTTCAATACTCCGCACGGTAATGGCGCCCTGCATGATAAATGTTATAGCCGACAACGTAAAGACGGATCACTCCGAGGGAAGATTCTTTGAGCTTGCAAATATCTACCTGCCAAAGGCGCTGCCGCTCACCGAGCCGCCCGAGGAGCGCAAGATACTTTGTATGGGCGCTTTCGGCGCGGCAGAGAGCTTCTTTACCGTAAAGGAGAGTCTTGAGGAGTTCGCAGCCGCGAACGGTCTGAGCTTCCGCTTTGAGCGCGGAGAGGTATCCTATCTGCACCCCGGTATCACCGCTGTGATATACTGCGGCGGGGAGAAAATAGGGCATCTCGGCAAGCTGCGTTATGAAGTTGTGGAAAAGCTGAATATCGCGGAGGGCAAAAAAGCCGACCTGAACGTTATCATTGCGGAAATAAACTATTCTCTGCTGGAAAGGCTGTTCAGAAAGGAGATAAAATACCGCTCCGAAAGCGGATTTATCTCGGTAAGGCGCGATTTGTCGCTTACGGTGGACAAGAAAACAGACTGTGCAGCGGTCATGGACGCGATATCGGCGGCGGATAAGCGGGTAAGCAATGTGAGATTCATTGATATTTATGAGAGCGAAAAGCTTGGCTTCGGCAAAAAGAGCCTGACGTTTACGCTGACTCTCTCAGACAGTTCCGCAGACGTTACCGACGCGTCGGCGGATGAGATTATGGCGGCGATAGTCGCGGAGGTCGAAAAGACGGTCGGAGCAAAAATGCGGGCATAAATTTGGGTAAAATGACAAAAATCGCGTTCTGGGGCTTAGGAGCGCGATTTTTTTGCCGCATACGGTTGACAAGCAATAAAAAAATGTTGTATAATAAAACCAGAGGGATACAATTCACTCATTGACCGCCCGCGCGTCGGAGTGAGGCAAACACACCCTGCGGATAAGCTTCTGTAAATCAGCTTAGAGCAGCCTTTGACCGTTAGAGAAAAAACAAAAATCAATATAACCCACACAAACCGCTTGACAAAAGTTTAACTATGTGCTATAATATGCCTTTGGAATATAGAGAAAGCGCGGCAGCGCTTCATTACAGGAGGCAAAGGAAATGTTAGTGGCACAGATTTTTGCGGTCGTAATATTTGTGGGAATGTTCATACTTATAATAATTGACAAGCTCCCGCGGCATTACATCACGCTTGGCAGCGGTCTGGCGACCGCGGTTATCGTGTTCGGGTTGTGTTTGCGCAGCTTCGATTCGTTCTGGGAAACGCTTAATCTGCAAAACATCTTCACAACGGAATTCTGGTACAGCGCGGGCGAATCCTCGGAGAGCACCTCGGGTATAAACTGGGCTACCATTATCTTTATTGCGGGAATGATGATAATGGTGGAGGGCATGGCCAACGCGGGCTTTTTCAGGTGGCTGTGCATGACGCTGGCAAAGCTTGTGAGGTACAAGGTAATACCGCTGTTTATCGCGTTTATGATAATGTCGTCGGTACTGGCGATGTTTATTGACAGCATAACGGTAATACTGTTCCTTGCGGCAGTAACGGTGGAGCTTGCCCACCTGTTGAAATTCAATCCTATACCGATGATAATTTCCGAGATATTCTGCGCGAATCTTGGCGGCTCGGCTACGATGTGCGGCGACCCGCCCAATATAATCATCGGCACGTCGCTGGGCTATTCCTTTACGGATTTTTTGACGAACACAGGTTTGATAGCGGGCATATGCCTGATAGCTGTGGTGATATATTTCTATCTGATTTTCAAAAAGGAGCTTCAGTCATCTCAGGGCGAGGAAATAGATATCTCAAAGCTTCCTAAGCCCAAAGAGGCTATTAAAAACAAAAGGAGCTTTATTATAAGCTGTGTTATTTTCGCTGTTGCGGTTGTTATGCTGGTAACTCATGCGCAGACGGGGCTTACGGTGGCGTTTATCGGCGTGACTATTGCGGCGGTAACGCTTATTACGGCGGGCAAAAGCATCTTTTCGATCATAAAAAAGGTGGATTATAAAACTCTGCTTTTCTTTGTGGGATTGTTCGTGGTAGTGGGCGGTCTGGAGCAGACGGGAATACTGATTCTTGTTTCCGATTTTATAGGAAGGATAAGCGGCGGAAATGCCATTCTTATGATAGGAATAATTCTTTGGGTATCCGCGATAGCCAGCGCTGTGGTGGATAATATACCGTTCGCGGCGACAATGGTGCCGGTTATAAAAACTCTTGCGGCAACGGCAATTCCCGGTATAAATATTGAAGTGCTCTCCTGGGCTTTGGCGCTGGGCACGGATATAGGCGGCAGCGGCACTCCGATAGGCGCTTCGGCAAACGTTGTGGGAACGTCGGTGTCCGCGAAGTCGGGTCATCCCATAAGCTGGGGACGGTACTGCAAGGCGGCTATACCCGCTACGGTACTGGTGCTGCTCATTTCCATGGTGTCAATAATAGTACGCTATGAGCTTTGAAAAACGTAACACGGCAATTCGGCGATATATGATCAAATGACAGGAGGAACGCATATGAAACAGTTGATAGTAGTAATCAGCAGGGAGTGCGGCAGCGGTGGTCACACCATTGCGGAACTTATCGCGGGTCATTATAAGATACCGCTTCTGGACAGAAATCTTCTGACCGAAATGTGCAGCGAAAAGAACATAAACGTTACCAATTTCGAGAAATTCGACGAAGCTCCGCGCAACAAGCTGCTGTCACGGACAGTAAAGGGCTTCAGCAATTCTCCCGAGGAAATAATCGCGGAAATGCAGTTTGATTTTCTCAAAAAAAAGGCGGAGCAGGGAGAGTCCTTCGTGGTGGTCGGACGCTGTGCGGAAACTGTTCTGAAGGGACATCCCGCGCTTATAAGCTTTTTTGTACTGGGTGATATGGAAAACAAAATCGAACGTATAAGCAAGCTTCACAGCATTAACCGAAACGAGGCGGAAGCCTTTATCCGCCGTATTGACAAAAAAAGAAAATACTACCACAACACCCATTCCGATGTAAAGTGGGGTGACTCCAGAAACTACGACCTGTGCATAAACAGCTGCCGCCTTGGTTTGGAATCGACCTTTTCGGTGCTTTTGGATTATATCGACAAACGGCTTGCGAGATAAATTCCGCCCCGCTGCCCGTGCCCCGCGGCATGGACGGCGGGTATTTTTTAAGGAGCTTTGTTATGCGTATAAACATTTTTTACGAGCATGTGATTGAAGCGGCTGCTCAGCGTGACATCACTGTTGAGGAGTCGCTCAGGTGCTTCCGTGAGCTTGGCATAAGCGGTCTGGAGTGCCCCGATTGGCAGCTTACGGCGCGTGGGGAAACCAAAGCGCTGTTTGAGTCCGTTGGCTTTAAGGTTGATTCGGTGTATGAGTTTTTCGATTTCCCGCACGACAGCGAGAAGGAATTACTGCGCAAAATCGACAACTGCCTTGAAACAGCGGCTTACTTCGGTGCGGATAAAATTCTCGCCATACCCGGCTTCAATGCCGATGATGAGCAGATGCTCACACTGTGCGGTCTGATGAATATTCTCTGCAAACGTGCGGGGGAATACGGCGTGACCGTTACCGTAGAGGATTTTGACGACAAGGCATCACCCTGTTCCACAATAGCGGGTCTGAAGTATCTTTTGGAAAACGTCGGGGGACTTAAGTTCACATTTGATACGGGAAATTTTGCCTACTCCCTTGAAAGTGCCGATGATGCTTATCGGCAGCTTAAGGATAAAATCGTCCATGTTCATCTTAAAGATCGTTCCCGCGATATTTCCCGCTTTGACGGAGGGAATTCCAAAGCGGACTTGTCCGGAAATCAGATGTATCCCTGTGAGGTAGGCGGGGGTTATATAGGTATAGGAAATCTTGTAAAGCAGCTTCTGCGTGGCGGCTATTCGGGCAGCTTTTCAATAGAGCATTTCGGGGCGCCCGATCAGCTCGGGTACGCGGAAAAATCGGTGCGGTATCTGCGGAAAATCGAAAAAATTTTTTAAGGCAACACCCCGCAAAGCGCGAAGCGCGGACTTTGTGCGGCATTGCCTTAAAGCGGATTTTCGTATGTAATTTTAAGGAGCGGTATTTAATGAAGGTACTTGTATGGAATGAAAATATACACGAGCGTGAGCAGCCCGAGGTCGCGGCGATATACCCAAAGGGAATACACGGCTGCATAGCGGACTTTCTGTCATCGGAGAATGTTACTGTTGCCGCGGCGACTCTGGATATGCCGGGGCAGGGCTTGAGCGAGGAACTGCTGGCGGAAACAGACGTGTTGGTGTGGTGGGGACACCGCGCTCATGACGCAATAACCGATGAAAACGTTGAATTGCTAATCCGCCATATAAATGGGGGAATGGGTCTGGTGGCGCTTCACTCCGCACATCACAGCAGGCTGTTCAGACGTCTGATGGGAACGTCCTGCAATCTGAAATGGCGGCACGGCGACAGGGAGCGTATCTGGTGCGCCCTGCCTTCTCACCCGATCGCAAAGGGAGTTACGGAGCATTTTGAGCTTGCACGCGAGGAAATGTACGGAGAGCCTTTCGATATACCCGCGCCCGACGAGGTGGTATTTCTTGGCTGGTTTGCGGGGGGAGAAGTGTTCAGGAGCGGCGTGACTTACCGCCGCGGCGCGGGGAGGATATTCTATTTTCAGCCGGGTCATGAGGAGTACCCGATTTTTCACGATAAAAATATCCGCCAAATAGTCAGAAACGCGGTGGAGTGGGCTTGCCCGATACAACATGAGCGAAAAGCCGTGGTATGTGAGAACGCGCCGCCTCTTGAGAGAGGTATCGATCTTGATTAACGCCATCTATCCGATCATAGGAAATCAGTCCTCTCTGCCGTTCTACCTTACGGGAATAGGCGTAAGCGCTCCCGAATATCATATCGTCAGGGAGAGCGGGCTGGTGTCGCACCAGCTTTGCTTCACTGCCTATGGCAGGGGTATTCTTAAGGTTGGCGGAAATTCATACGTTCAGACCGCGGGAAGCTTTTTTTATCTTTCTCCCGGGATACAGCACGAATATTATCCCGACGGCGGAAGCTGGACCACCAGCTGGACGGTGTTCCGCGGGGATTATCTTGCGCCGCAGATGAGAGCGCTCGGCTTTGGGGATTACGCGGTAAAAGGCGGCTGCACCGAGCATATAAAGCAGATTTTCTCACAGCTTCTGGCGGCGGCAAATAATCCCGTTTCGGGTGCGGAGCGCTGCTCGGGGCTTATATATGAGTACATTCTTGCCGCGCGTGGGCTTCTGCTGAGCGAGGGGCAGCCTGATGAAAGCTCTCCTGCCGCCAAGGGGATATCTTTCATGGAGGAGCATTATGGGGAGGATATAACTCTGGAGAGCCTGGCGGCTTTGTCGGGGGTGTCCCTCCAGCATTTCTGCCGCTTGTTCAGGGCAAGAACGGGAATGCGCCCGATGGAGTATCTGGCGCGAAAACGCATTTCCTCCGCAAAACTGCTTTTATGGAACACCTCCGAGCCGATAGCGGTTATAGGGGAGCGCTGCGGCTATCCCGATCCCGCCTATTTCGGCGCGGTTTTCAAGAAATATGAGGGAATTTCACCGAGAGAATATCGCCTGTTTAAAGGCTCGGCGGTGATTTGATGCGGTTAATTCGCGCCGACCTGATGTCCAATGATTTAAAAGAAATACCCGCACCGCATGAACGCAAAGCGTACATGCTCAGCTTGTAGAAAAAGCTTATATGCTGCGCAATGTCGGCGCATGAAATTTCAAAAAGCCGTGCGTTTGCGAACGCAAACGCGCGCGGTTTCCGCCAGTCATGCGGAGTGATGCGCAGCAGCACCGGAGTATGATTGCCGGAATTTTGAATTTTTTAAATAATTCAATTTAAGTCAACCTTTATAAACAGTCTGCGCATGAACGCAAAGCATACATGCTGTACTTCCATAAAAGCTCCGCTTTTTACATACCATAACGGCTTTCGGAATCTGCTCCGAAAGCCGCCGCATTTTTTACTTGTTTACCTCAATAAGCTTTCTGTCAAAATCCTCGGGGGGTATCGGCTTGGAGTAGAAATATCCCTGCGCGGAATTGCAGCCGCAGTCGTTAAGGAATTGCGCCTGCTCGCTCGTTTCAACTCCCTCCGCTATAATATCCAGACCTATATCGTGGGACATGGAGATAGTGTGGGAAATGATTTTCCTGCCCCTGTCGGAATCCATGAATTCCGACAAAAAGCTGCGGTCTATCTTCAGAACGTCAAACTGGGTAGTTTTAAGCATATTCAGCGAGGAGTAGCCGGAGCCGAAATCGTCCATCAGCATGGTAAAACCTGCGTCCTTCATGCATTTTATTATATCGTCCACTCCCTCGGCGTCTATCGATTCGGTGATCTCCAGTTCAAGCAGCTTTATGGGGATATCGTATTTATTTATATACGAAAGTATCTGATTTACCACATCAAAGCTGTGTAAATACTCCCGCGAAACGTTTACCGAGATAGGAACGGGCTCTATGCCCTTGTCTATCCATTCGCGTATCTTTCTGCAGGCGCTTTCCCAGATGACCTGATCAAGCTTCAGGATAAAACCGTTTTCCTCAAAAACAGGTATAAAGTCTATCGGGCTTATCATTCCCTTTTCGGGGTGTATCCAGCGGGCGAGAGCTTCCGCGCCGATGATCCTGCCGTTTGAAATGCAGTGCTTGGGCTGCAGGAACATTACAAATTCGTTGTTAAGCAGCGCATTGTGCATATCGTCCTCAATTACCTTCTTTTTCTGGAGTGTGGTTTTCATATCTCCGTTGTAGAAAGCGATATTTTCCAACGCGTTGCCCTTGATAGACTGACGCGCAAGAGTGGCGTGATCGCCCATCTGCCGCGTGTTCATGCCCTCCGTGTTTTCCGTTGTGCAAATTCCGAAAATAAGGCGGTATTCTATGCCGTTATAGTCGCTCAGCTTGCTTTCCAGCATATGTACGAAATTCACCAGTTCGTTTGTGTCGCCAAAAGGGGTTACTATCATGAAAACGTCTGCGGTAAGCCGACAGAAAGGCTGCTCTGAATTACATATAAGTCCCAGTGAATCGTTGAAAAACTGAAGAAGTTCATCGCCGCTCTCCGGACTCAGATTTTCGTTTATCAACTTGAAGCGTTCCACATCAAACTGTACAAATGCGATTTTACTGTCCCGATTTCGCGCCAACATACTATTGACCCGCTGCTGAAAAAATTTCGGGTTCTTATCGCTTGAAAACAGATTTACCACCTGTTTGGCAAAGGTTTCCTTTTCGGTGCAGGGTCTGAGACAAAAGTGAATATCCGTGACCTTTTGGCTGACGTTTCTTAAGAAAAGGGCAAAAAGATGATACAAGGAGGACTGTGCACTTTCATGAAGATTCATTTGCAGCTCAACGTCGAGATTGTTCACATTGCTGCCGAAAAAGATCCCTTCCTCTATCTGGGCGCAGAACACATTGAACGCGCCCATTGAAACGTTATCCACCATTCCGCTTTCTCTCAGATAATCCAACGGATCGGAGCAATCCTCGGGAATAAAGATTTCTCCTATGGGCATAACCTTTTTCTCGGAGCAGCACCAGAGAAAATGAATGCAGCCCTCGTCCTGCTTCATCATTTCAATTAGCCTCAGATATTCTCCGTTTGAATAATCGTTTATATTCACGGCGTCACCTTCTTAAATTTGATTTGGGCATTTTAAAGGCAAATTCCGCATTGCCATTACGATTTTTGAAAATTTCGTACATCAAAGCTCCGCTTTTTTATGGCGGGCAAAATTTGCATTGGTATAATTGTCCATTACCGCATGGAGCAAATATTCGATTTGCTCCATGCGCGGACATAAGGGTATAATAAATGTCTTGCGTTTATTATACCATATATTTTTAACATTTTCAATATGTTTTTGTGAGAAACCACAAATTTTGGCACATTTTTTACCAAATGTCACAAAAAAGACCTGAATGACCCTTTGGGGGTATCACGGGCAGAAAAAACTTGACAGGCGAATGTTTTTTTGGTATAATAAATTAAAAATCAGTTTGTAGGAAAAGTCTATAATGTGACGCAATGCAGGTGCATTAAATTTCAAATATGCATATTGGGTGAACGGAAAATACAGCACTTCGTTCTGCTATGCATACAAGGCGGAGCGAAGTGCAGCGTATTATGAACAGCGGAAATTTTGAGATATTTCAAATAATCCGTTTTTGGTCAACCTTT
>CAJULF010000050.1 GCA_910587135.1 uncultured Oscillospiraceae bacterium | reverse complement strand
CTGCTTAACTTTAAACCCCTCTTCCTTCACTGAAGTGGGGTTTTTCTACAGTCTGTCCACCGCTTCAAGCGGTGGTTTTTTGCGCTAAAGCTACAAAAAGTGTCGGAATTTGCAAAGCAAATTCCGACCGATTCCCGCAATCGAACGGCGCGTGATTGCGGGAATTTTGAAAATTTTTTAAATAATTAGGCTTAGGTTAACATTTATATACAGTCTGAGAGCTGTTGCGTCAACAGCTTGACTTTTCAGATAAGCCCTAATTTATTGCACTGTAAGTGTGCAGTATATCTTCCGCGACCTCGCGCTGGCGGCGGCGCGAATCCATAGCCAGCTTCTGAATGTGACTGTGAGCCTGCTCCTCCGTCATATTGAGATATTGTATAAGCAGACATTTTGCGCGGTCTATCAACTTCATATCGTCAATCTGACCTGATAGCCGAGCGTTTTCACGCTCCAGCCGAAGTATATTGTCCTTTGCCTGCATAGCTATCCGCAAAGTCTGTATGAGCGCAGCTTTCGGAAACGGGCGCTCCAGAACATACGCGCCCGTGAAGCCTATCCTACCGCGAACATCCTCGGCTATATCTGTTTTTGCGAGAAGAATTATGCAGCCCGTTGTCCTTTTTGCAGCTTCCGCCGTGTAGTTCAGCCCGAATTCGCTTCTGAGCGGCGTTGAGATTATCACAGCGTCAAACTCGGACAGATCGCGCTCTGCCGTCCGGTCATCAAACGCGCACGATATCTCCGCCCCAAGCTCCTCCAAGGCGGAGGAAAGATTGGCGCAAAGCTCCTCGGTTTTCGCGTTTATAAAAATCTTCATGTCATTTTCTCCCGAACCCAATACCCCTCTAATCAAACATCGCGGAGTATCCCGAATTTATTATAGCATTTCGGGCACTAAAAGTCAATAGATATTTGCAAGTTTATGAAGCATAAAATTCATTTTGTTATATTTTATGCAGCTTTTCCGTTGTTCCTGTTATGAAAGAAATAATAATTTAAGCTATCAAGCTGTGTTGCCCTGAGCGGTCTGATTCTTGATTTAAAGGTGGCTCTGGGCTGAGATGCTGTTAAGATATGCTGACCTAAAGCTGAATTATTAAAAAGAATTTCCCGCACCGCTGCAAACAACGCTTTGCGTTGTTTGCGCTATCTCGCCGTAAAAGCTCCGCCCGCTTTGCGGGCTGCGCTTTCACGGCGGATTGCGGGAAATTCATGCGTGGGCGCACAGTGGATTTTGGCTTTCAGCGCCTTTGACTTCTTGATTTTTATGTTGTTCTAAGCCAAATTATTATTTAAATTCCTTCAGCAATGCTGCTAAAAGAAAATATATAGCCCATTACATGAAATATGCAAGAAATCAATGCCGATAAATTCAAAAAATTGTCTATTTGTCCAAAAATTCAAAAAAATTTGTTTTTATTGACAGGATTTGGCGATTATCTCTTGAAAAAAAAGTAAAAATAATATATAATATACATTAGTTTATATGAAAGGAACAATTATCATGGCAATTGATACTAATACCATCCGCCATCTCTGCGAGCTCAGCAAGCTGGACTATGACGAGAACGGGCTGGAAAAGGTACGCGACGAAATGAGCGATATTATCGACCTTATGGACACGATAAAGAGCTTCGACCTCACCTACGACGACACCAAGGACAACAACAGCATCAAATTTTCCGAGACCCGCGAGGACGCGGCTCTGCCCTCTTTCCCGACAGAAAAGCTTCTGGCGAACGCGGAGAACACGGACGGCTGCTATGTCGTGCCGAAGGTAGTGGAATAGGAGGCAGAATATGGATATTACACGTGCAAAGATCCGCGAGCTGCGCAAGGCGCTGGACGGTAAGGAAATCGGCGCCGAGGAGCTCTGCGGGGAATATTTCAAGAAGATCAAGGTCACCGACCCCAAGCTGTTGTCCTATATCACCGTTACCGAGGATAAAGCAAAAGAGATGGCAGCAGCGGCTCAGAAGCTGATAGACGAGGGCAAAAGCTCCGCGCTGACGGGAATACCGCTCGCGATAAAAGACAATATATGCGTGGAGGGAGTGCGCACCACCTGCTCCAGCAAAATGCTGGAAAACTTTGTGCCGCCCTATAACGCGACGGTTATCGAAAAGCTGAACGCCGAGGGCTATGTTCTGCTGGGCAAAACCAGTATGGACGAGTTCGCCATGGGCGGCTCCAACCAGACCTCCGCCTTTGCGAAAACCAAGAATCCATACGATACGGAGCGCGTCCCGGGCGGCTCATCGGGAGGAAGCGCCGCGGCGGTTTCAGCGTCCCTTGCACCTGCCGCACTCGGAAGCGACACGGGCGGCTCTATCCGCCAGCCGAGCGCATTCTGCGGAGTAACGGGAATCAAGCCCACCTACGGCAGAGTGTCCCGCTACGGGCTTGTCGCGTTCGCAAGCTCTCTCGACCAGATAGGTCCTATCTGCTCCGACGCGCGGGACTGCGCGGTAATGCTGAACGCTATCTGCGGTCAGGACGCTCATGACGCAACCTCCGCGCGGGTGGGTGTTCCCGATTTTACCGCGAAGCTTGGTCAGCCCGTAAAGGGCATGAAGATCGCCATGCCGAAAGAGTTTTTCTCGGACGACATAGACAACGACGTCAAAGCCGCAGTAGAAAATGCGGCAAAGTCTCTTGAAGCGCAGGGCGCGGAACTTGTGGAATGCTCTATCCCCGGGCTTAAGTACGCTATTCCCGCCTACTATCTGATAGCCTGCGCCGAGGCTGCTTCCAATCTCTCAAGGTTCGATGGAATAAAATACGGCTTCCGCGGCGAGGGGCGCACCTTTGAGGAGCTTATCCGCGACAGCCGATCCAAGGGGTTCGGCGAGGAGGTAAAGCGCCGCATACTGCTGGGCAACTACGCGCTTTCAAGCGGATATTTCGACGCCTACTACAAAAAGGCGCTGGCGCTCAAGCAGGAAATAATCAAGGAATACAGCGAAGTGTTTGAACTGGCGGACGTTATACTTACCCCAACCGCTCCCACTCCCGCGTATAAAATAGGCGCGCAGGACAACGACCCCGTTAAGATGTATATGGCGGATATCTGCACCGTTACGGTAAACATCGCGACGCTCCCCGGAATCTCCACCACCTGCGGATACACCGCGGAGGGTCTGCCCATAGGAATGTCGATCATAGGAAAGCGCTTTGACGAGCAGACCATTCTGCAATGCGCGGACGCGTTTGAGCAGGGCTTTGAGCCTGTTGCTCCCAAGCTGTAAGGAGGTATCGTTATGAGTGCTTATTATCCTACTATGGGACTTGAAGTCCATGCGGAGCTGCTGACAAACTCAAAGGTATTCTGCACCTGCTCCGCGGAATTCGGCGGAGCGCCCAACTCCCGCTGCTGCCCCGTGTGCAGCGGTCTTCCCGGGACTCTCCCCGTGCTGAACAGGCGCGCGGTGGAATATATCATCAAGGCGGGCTATGTGATGAACTGCGATATTTCCCGCTTTACAAAATGGGACAGAAAGAATTATTTTTACCCCGACCTGCCCAAGGCATATCAGATATCTCAAATGCCGCGCCCCGTCTGCCTTGCGGGAACGGTGAACATCAACGTGAACGGCGAAGAAAAGGTTATCCGCATAAACCGCATTCACCTTGAAGAGGACGCGGGAAAACTGGTGCATGACGACGTAAACAGAATATCCCTCGCTGATTATAACCGCTGCGGCATACCGCTTATCGAAATAGTCACCGAGCCCGATTTCCACAGTGCCGATGAAGTAATAGCGTTCATGGAGAAGATACGGCTGCTGCTGCAGTACGCCGGAATATGCGACTGCAAGATGGAGCAGGGCTCTATCCGCTGCGACGTGAATATTTCCATAGCACCCAAAGGCAGCGATGAGCTGGGAACACGCACCGAAATGAAGAATCTCAATTCCCTCAAAGCTATTGCCAAGGCTATCGAGATAGAGATAGAACGGCAGGAGGAGATACTTGACAACGGCGAAAAGGTGATCCAGCAGACACGCCGCTTTAACGAGGCTCTGGGGGAAACCACCGCAATGCGCTCCAAGGAGGACGCGCAGGATTACCGCTACTTCCCCGACCCCGACATTCCGCCCATTATTTTCACCGAAGAGGAGCTTGAAGCGATACGCCTCTCCATTCCCGAGCTTCCCGAGCAGCGTGTGGAGCGTTATGTAAGCGAATACGGCATAAACAAAAAGGACGCGGACATAATCGTGGGTGACAAGCGGATATGCGACTTCTTTGACGAAGCCATCTCCGAGTATAACAACCCCAAGGCGGTCGCTAATTATGTTATAGGCGAGCTTATGCGCCGCATAAATCTGGGCGAGGCGGACATGGACA
This sequence comes from uncultured Oscillospiraceae bacterium, assembly GCA_910587135.1. Classification (GTDB taxonomy): domain Bacteria; phylum Bacillota; class Clostridia; order Oscillospirales; family Ruminococcaceae; genus CAG-115. The sequence continues at coordinate 14,442 of CAJULF010000050.1, read as the reverse complement.
ACCTCCGATTCGGCGGCAGAGAGTTTGCGCAGCTTGTGGAGTATATGCAGACGGACAAGGTGTCGCAGGCTAACGCCAAGACGATACTTCGCGAAATGATAGAAAACGGCGGCACTCCCAAGGAGATAGCCGACCGCGGCGACCTCTGGATAAAAGAGGACAACGATCTTCTTGCGAAAACGGTCGATGAGATAATCGCCAACAATCCGAAAGCCGCAGAGCAGTACCGCGGCGGCGATCAGAAGGTGTTCGGCTTCTTTATGGGACAGGCGAACAAGGCGCTTAAGGGCGCGGCTTCGCCTAAGGCTATACAGGAGTATATCAGAAAGAAGCTTTCCGAATGATAAGATAATAATACAAGTAAAAAGGCTGCTCCGTTCGGGGCAGCTTTTTTATATAAGGATTTAGGAAATAAGGATTGACCTTGTTACTTTATCTTGCGCGAAAACACGGCGATTCCTGTACCCAATATAAGTAAGGACGTAACCGCAACGGCTATTGCTATCTTCGGTGCTCATATCTTTCATATAATCATAGGCTACGCTGTATTACTCTGCATGAGTTGGCAAGGCTTAATTGGCGAAGCAATATTTTATTGCCTAACTTACGGAAAATTCGCGACCAAACTGTGTGCTCTATTTGACCAGCGTTTACTTACTGCCTATCCTTATAGTATGGGCACTTCTCGTATTCGCAGTCGCTGTCCGAATTACAGGTGTACTTCACTTTGCTGTCGTCAGGATACATCTCCTGCCCCGTCAACTTGCAGACGTATTTATCCGAGCTGCTGAATATGTAATTGTTGGATTCATAATCGAGATAAGGACATCTTGACACTGTTATACCCCCTTTCTATCGCTTCGCCAATAAAGCCCTGCCAACTTATGCATGGTAATTTCGTGCAAACGGCGCTGCTAAGAGCTTGCATTAATAATGAATAGAAATAAAACCATTATAAAGTTCAATATTTAAATTGGGAAATCGTTCAACAACAGCTTTATATAAAAGCGGCATGAATTTTTCGTAGTGTTCTGAAAATCTGGGTCCAAATCTGGCGACATATACCATATTATTATGTTCATCTATGTTCAATTCAAAATGAACATCGGAATCCGTTTGATCCTCCGCAAACCTGATTTGAGAAATCATATATGAATCAAACTTTCCCAATAAGAGATACATTTCTAATCGATTTGCACCTATGCCATAATAAACCCCATCACTGTTGACAGGAATAATATGCACAGCTATTGCCGAGATACCGCTAAGCTTTTTTTTAAATTCTTCAAGCTTTTCCAATAATGATATTGCTGCCTTAATCGCATTTGCATCTGTTTTCGTGCTCCCTGTATTCTCATGTATAGTTAAAATAATTAAAAATATAAAGAAGGCTATGTATACTACCCCAAGCAAAATAATTTCCATTTAAACTGCTCCTTTATTTAGTTATAATTTCCTCCTCGGGGAAATGATATAATAGACCAAACGGTCTATCTATATTATAATGCAAGCAGACCGATTTGTCAAGACCGTTTGGTCTATTTTTTGTAAAATAAATTAAAAGGGGGGCTAAAATATGACAGTATTAAGAGAATTGCGGGAGCAGTACTGCTTAACACAGGAGCAGTGTGCCAAGATCGCCTATATTTCACTGAAAAGCTATATCCGATACGAAAAGGGAGAACGTATACTCCCACTTGACACTGCCACATACTTTGCAAAATTTTACCAAGTCAGTCTTGATTATATAGCTGGAATAAACGGGAAAGGGCTGCCCCAAACGGAACAGTCCGAAATAAAAAACGTTTTGCTTCTTCGTGAAATAAGCCCTGCTCTGCTTAATGCCGTCAGAAAACTATCCAAAAAACAACAGCAGACCCTCGCAGAATTTCTCAATTCAAAATAACAAGAAGCCGCCCGTGCATCCGAGCGGCTTTTCCTATTTAAACCTCTGAGTAACATTGATAATGACTGCCGAGAGCACGCAAAGCACCGCGCTCAGCACCAGCGGAAACCACTCGTTCGCCATAGGCAGCCCCGCCGCGTTTTCGTTCAGATTCATTCCGTAGAAGCTGAAAATTATCGTCGGGACAGCCATTATAATGGTAAAGGTAGTCATGCGCTTCATGACTATGTTCAGATTATTTGAGATAATGCTTGCGAATGTATCCATCGTCCCCGATAGTATATTTGAGTAGATGTTCGTCATCTCGATAGCCTGCTTTACCTCTATCAGCACGTCGTCCAGCAGGTCTTGGTCTTCCTCATAGAGCTTGATAAAGCGCCCTCGCATAAGCTTGTCCAGCACCGCCTCATTCGCCTTGAGCGAGGTTGAGAAGTAAACCAGCGACTTCTCCAATCCGAGAAGCTGTATAAGCCCCTTGTTCTTCATGGACTTGTACAAAGTACCCTCCACATAATTCGATATCTTGTCTATCTGCTTAAGATATTGCAGATACCGAGCCGCTATCCTGAGCAATATCGAGAACACAAACCGCGTTCTGAACTGCGGCTGAACTCCCTTGACCACTCCCTTGGCAAATTCGTCAACCACCACATTTTCCTTTGCGCTTACGGTGATTACATTGCCCGCGGTTATTATGATAGACATAGGCGTTGTGGAATATAAAAGCGTGCGGTTTGGGTCGTTGTCCTGCTCCGCCACGGGGTAATCCACAACGATAAGAGTAACACCGTCATCGCTCTCTATTCGCGAGGGTTCTTCCTCGTCAAGCGCCGCGCGGATATAGTCGCGGTCTATCCCCATGTCCTCCTCGATGTCCGAAATCTCCGTTTCGGTGGGATTTATCACCGATATCCATGTTCCCGCCGTAACGTCCTCTACCTCGCACAGCCTGTTGTCTATGCTTCTGTAATATTTTACCAAAAAATCACTCCCTTTGCCGTACATAGCCGGCAAAGCCGAGCTTATGTCCGCTTACACAGGAAGTCCGCCTCGGATATGAGCGCATTCCGAAGCCGACTTCATAAACATTACCCAATTCCTACTTCGACACTGCCCGGGGTCTGCACTCATAATCTCACCTCTTAATTATAAAAAAATACCGTACTCGCGCTCCGCTTCGTTACGCTATACGCAACTGCGTAAACCGGCGAAAATTTTCTTCACAAATTATCGCCTTTTTGAAATTTCCCGCGAGAGCGTTTTGCCGCTTTTTTGAACATGCTTTACTGTGTGATCGAAACACTGCTCTTTGAGAAAGCTTATTAGCTGCGGCGCGTATAGCTTTTAATCCGTCAACGCTTAATTATAACACATTTTTCACCAAAAAACAAGTACTTTAGAGTTAAGAATTTTCAGAAGCAAGAGACAAGAGCAGCTCCCTTACCTCCCGTCTCCGAATTCTTGCCTTTACTTATGATACTTGGAGTTGTTTATGATGGAAAAGGCGCGATAAACCTGTTCGTAGAGCATTACCCGTGCCAAACCGTGCGGGAACGTCATAGAGGACATGGACATACGGAAATCCGCCGAGCGTTTGAACTCCTCGGAAAGCCCGAAGGAGCTTCCCACCGTAAAATTCACCGTGCTTATACCCCTGTTGCCAAGCTCCAAGAGCTTGTCCGCCAAACCCTCGCTGGAGAGCTCCTTTCCCTCCACGCAAAGCGCGACGGTATAAGAAGCGGACTTGATATGCTCGCGTATCTTTGCCGCTTCAAGCTCCAGCGCCTGCGATATCTGCGCGGAACTCGGATTCTGCGGCAGGTCGACGGGAGCGGGTTCGGCGCAGCTTACCCGCGCGAACGCACCCAGCCGCTTTGAATATTCCGCGCAAGCCTCTCGGAAATAGCTCTCTTTCAGCTTCCCCATAGCAATAAAATTAACGTTCATAATTACTTCCTGCGCGGTCTGTTGTAGCTGCTCGGACGGTTAGGACCGCTGCGTGGAGGCTGCCCGTAACGGTTCTGAGGTTTACGCCCGTTTGGAGGAGTCATCTGTATTTTTCGGCGGCGCTGCATTTCCGCCTGTTTTCTGAAATAGTTTCTGCGGATCGTCCGCGCCACCGCGTAAAGAACTATCAGCAGTACAAGCACAATTACTATCATGATAAACTGCGGCGATGTGAGTATGTTTTTCAGCTTTTCAGAATAAAAAGCCACCATATCCAGCTCTACCTCGGCTTCCGTAACCAACTTCAGCTTGGCGAGTGTTTCATCGTTAAGCCGCAGCTCCAGCTGCCCCACATCCGTGCCCTTTTTTATCGGAGCTTCCATCATCTCCACTACAGGGCGAAGCTGCTGTATCGTGGTCATGTCGAGGGATTTGGGCAGCAGAGTGTAGTAATCCTCCGTCGCGACAACCCCCACCGTGTCCGCATTAAGCCCCTTGTCCACTTCTACCTGCATAATCTGCTCGTTCTTGCCTATGACCAAGGTATATTCAAACTCGCTGAAAGCCCAGTTATAGAGGTTCACATGGTCGGTAAAGCTTCGCTGTGTTTCGGTTGCCGTGCCGTCCTCATTGAAATAAGGAGCGCCCAGGGAAACTATCATATATGTGTAGCCGTCACGCATTGCGGTGGTGACAAGGGCGCGGCTGCCGTATTCCACGTTGTCATAGTCCCAACCGTCGCCTTTTCTCTTGTATATCCTGTCAATACTTCCCGTCTTTACGCCCGAAGCGCCCTCAACATAATACTGGCTGTTCGGATTCATAAGCTGGCATGTATGGCTGATGTAATATCCGTCGGGGTTGCGGTCATTCGGGGGCATTTCATAGGATAGAGTACCGCATATCTTCATGAATCCCGGGTAGTTTTCAATGGCATATTTTGTTATAAGGTAGAGATCGTAGGCGGTGGTGTAGTTATCCTCTGAATATAATCCGTGCGAGTTGGAAAAATGAGTATTCTTGCAGCCTATCTGTTTTGCCATATCGTTCATCATCTCATAGAAATGCTCCATACTTCCGCCGCCGATGTTATATGCCAGGATATTCGAGGATTCGCAGGCGGAAGCAAGCATCATGGAATAAAGCGCGTCCCAATATGTTATGTTGGTCTGACGCGGTGAAATATCCGCATTTGACGGTCCGGTATAATTAGGATTGCCCTCGCTGAACTCGTTGAAGCATTCGTAGGGCACCTCACAGTAGGCGTCAAAGTTTTTTATATTTGCGAGCGCCACCAGGCAGGTCATTATTTTTGTGGTGGATGCGGGGCAAAGCCGCTTATCCGCGTTTTTCGACACTATAACGATATCCGTGTCGAGATTCACCATATACACACCCTCGCTGTAAAGCGCGAAACCGGGCGTAAACGCGGCTTTTACGGGCATACTTGTAAAAAAAGTGGAAAATAGTAAAATAATTGCCGTAAAAATTGATAAATTTTTTGCTTTTCGCATATAGACAAATCCCCTTTTATCGGTTATTATATTATAAGGACAGTTTTTCCGCGCATTCCACGGCAGTATTCGGACGATTGCCGGAAAATTGCTGTTCCATATGTTTATAGATATATTATACCAAAAAACGGTATGGAATGTAAAGGGCTTTTTGCAAATTGTAATTAAATTTTAATAATTTGTTCGGGTATTAGCTGTCCGAACTATTGTCGGATCAATTACGGCAGAGGAGTTCGGTACATGGAAATTCGTGGGACAACCGGTCATAATTCTTGCGGACCAAAAACCCGTTAAAAATCAACTCATTCCAAAGCAATACAACAATCGAGAGGTCAAGGACGCTGAAAGCTGACGAAAGGTTCCAGCCCACACGGGAAATATTCCGCAAGCCGCCGCGAAAGCGTACCGAAGCGCAAGCGGAATAAGATTTTTACGGCGGGCTGACGCAAACGATGTTTTGCTTCGTTTACAGCGGTGCGAAAAAAATTTAAGGCAATACCGCACAAAGCTTGTGCGCAGATTGCGCCGTCAGGTTTTTCGTCAGATTGTACAAGCTCGACGCCGGCGGGCTGACGCCCGCCAAGGAGAACTTGTGCAATATGACGGAAAATATGCAAGCAAGATGCGTGCAAAGCGCGAAGCGCGGGCTTTGTGCGGTGTTGCCTTAAGGCAATACCGCACAAAGATGTGAGGCGATTGTGCAAGATGACATAAAACATGCAAGTAAGCGGCGTACAAAGCCCGAAGGGCGGTTTTGTGCGGTGTTGCCTTGAATACAGATCAGGAGGCAATATGATATACATAACCGGCGATACTCACGCGGATTTTTCAAGATTTAAAAATCCGGCGCTGAGAAAGCTGAAAAAGAACGACGCACTGATTATCTGTGGTGACTTCGGGTTTATCTGGAACGGAAGTCCCGAGGAAAAGAAGCTGCTGAAAAAAATCGGAAAGCTAAGGTACAACGTGCTGTTTGTGGAGGGATGCCACGAAAATTACGACCTGCTGGAGCAATATGAGGTCAGCGAATGGTGCGGCGGCAAAACACGGCTAATCAGCGGAAGGCTTCGGCAGCTTATGCGCGGACAGGTATACGAAATAGCGGGGAAAAAGGTGTTTTCCTTCGGCGGCGGTCAGAGCGATGACAGCTACGACCTTGTGGAGGGTCAGAACTGGTGGGCAAGAGAAATTCCAAGCGAAGAGGAGCTTGCGGAGGGAATAAGAAATCTGGAAAAAGCGGGGAACTGCGTGGATTTTGTCGTTACATACGAGCCCCCCTCGGGGCTTCATGATTTTCTTGACCGAAGCGGCGCGGAGGAAAGAAATCATATAAACACCTATCTTAACGGTATTTTTGAAAAAATCACCTTCAACGGCTGGTATTTCGGAAAGCTGCATCTGAACAAGCTGATACCCCCGAAATACAACGCTGTTTACGACGGCATAACCGCCGCCGATAAAAATGTAACCCAAAAGCCCGTAAGCGAAAAGCAGCGGGATGAAGAAAAGGAGAATTGATATGGCAGACATTACATTTGAGATCACCAAGGAGCTTGGAGTTATTTCCGAGAACGCCAAAGGCTGGACAAGAGAGCTTAATCTGGTAAGCTGGAACGAGCGCGAGCCGAAATACGATATCCGCGACTGGTCTCCCGACCACACCAGAATGAGCAAGGGCATTTCCCTAAGCGAAGAGGAAATGCAAAAGCTCGTGGAACTGTTCAATGCCCGCGACGAAGAGGACAGCTTTGAATAAAAAGAAATAACCGACAGCGCCCTGCGGTTCTCATAAACCGCGGGGCGCTAAGACTGTATGTAAAAGGTTGACCTAAAGCTGATTATTTAAAAAATTTCAAAATTTCCGCACTCACGCTCCGCTTCACTGCGTTTCGCTCCGCGCGACTGCGGAAACCGTGCACATTTGCCTTAATGGCAAATGTGCACTTTTTGAAATTTCATGCGCCGACTTTGCGTGGCACATAAACTTTTTTATGCGTTTAAAGCACAAATATCAGTTATTTACTGTCACAGGAACCCATATTTCGCTCCTGTAAGTGTCGAGTGACATATTTCCCTCGGGATAGACTTCGATATCAATCTCATAGGTGGGCTTATATTGCGAGGAAGGGAAAAATTCGGTGATTATTCTGTGCCAAAGCTCCTGGACAGCACTCGACGGATCGCCGACACACTCAAATACCACCCATGTGCGCGCGGGTATCTCGGAAAACCCGAAACCCTCGGGAATATCATCCTCGCTGAAATCATCGGCGACCCTTGCCGCAATGGAATAATCAAAGGTTTTGGAATCCGACGGAGAATTTCCGTAGCATATGCCGAAAATATAGCTCCTGTCGGATGTCAGTTCCAGCAGCTTCTTAACCGTTCCGTCCTCATGTGAGCGAGTCCAGAACTGCGGAATGGTGTTGATATTCCGCTCATCGACAATGCTGTGTTCCTCTCTCTTTTCCATAACCTTAAAGCTCTCTTTTGTCACGATTTTGTAGTCCATAGTACTACCGCCTTTCATTGTAATTGTGACGTGAAGTCTTGCAAAGGATTTAACGGGACTCCCCCTGCGCACCGCCGATGGCGGCACTCCGTGAAATCGGGTAAACGCGCGTGTAAAGCCCTCCGGGGTATCGTAGCCGTATTTAAGAGCGATATCTATCACCCTCTCGTCGGTCGTCATCAGCTCGCCGCCGGCAAGTGCGAGCCGCCTGCCGCGTATATATTCCCCAACGCCGAAGCCGCAGAGAACATTGAATATCTTCTGGTAATAATATCCCGATATATTCATCACACGCGCTATATCCCCGATATCAAGCGGCTCGGTGATATGATCCTCAATATAGTCCACCGACCGCTGAAAGCTTCGTATCCAATCCATTGCCTTTCCTCCCGTCCAAAACAATTATACACCGCACGGCGTTTTTTGTCTTGATTTTTTATGTCCCGAAGCGTTAGGTATATTATACCATAAGCCCAAAGGGATTATGGTATAATTGTCCATTACCGCATGAAGCAAATCGAAGATTTGCGGATATGCGTGGACATAAGGTATAATAAACGTCTTGCGTTTATTATACCATGATTGATAGCTTTGCGCAATATAAATAAAACTTTTGCAAGCAAAGCTCTTGACAATGCCGTATTATTATGCTAATATAATTTGCAGACAATTGTTGATTATTGCTTGGTTTCACAACACGGAAAAAACAAAATTATGAAAAACAGCAGAGCATTACTTTTAGCGGCGGCTTTCGGAACTGCGGTCTTTCTGACCGCATTAAAAGACAATATTGCGGAAAAACCTATACACGAAAAACCGGCTTTGACGGGCTGCTCAGAACGTTTACACGATAATATGAGAAAAGAAGCGATAAAGAACCGTACTGCCCTTTATCGCCTCTTCACATCAGCCGCATATTTTACCGTCGGAAATACGTATCAGACGCTTGGCCTCCGCGGCGGTCTGCTCATTGTGGGTTATCATTATGATAGTCTTGCCGCTTCGGTTAAGGGCGGAAAGTATATCCAGCACTTCCCTGCCCGAGTGGCTGTCAAGATTGCCGCAAGGCTCGTCCGCGAGTATTATCGAAGGATTTGCGGCGATAGCCCGCGCTATTGCTACACGCTGCTGCTGTCCTCCCGACATCTCCGAGGGGCGATGCAGCGCCCTGTCGGACAGACTTACGCTCTCCAGCGCTTCAAGAGCTATCTCCCGCCGCCTTTTTTTGGGCACGTGTCGGTAAAGCAGCGGAAGCTCCACATTTTCCAGTGCGGTAAGCCCATCTATCAGATTGAAGCTTTGAAAAATAAAGCCTATCTTAACACTGCGTATCTCGCTCAGCTCCTCGTCGGTAAGCGTGGACACGTCCTCTCCGTCAAGAAAATAGCTCCCCGATGTGGGCAAGTCCAGACAGCCCAGAATGTTCATCAGCGTGGTCTTTCCCGAGCCGCTCGCTCCCACCACCGTGACATACTCACCGTCCCCTACCTCAAGGCTTACCCCGTCCAGCGCCGCCACGCGCTGACCTCCAACCATATAATTCTTACAAAGATCGGTAGCTCTTATAGACATAAAAATCCCTCCGAAAACAAATTCTGCCACAATAATTATGGCTGTTTTCAGAGGGAATATTCCTTTGATAAATGATATACAACAAAGAATTTCAAGCCGCTCTTGTTCAAAGCATTTTAAAAATCACGGCAAAAAAGCGTATAAATCATCAATTTTTTTATGCGCTGTCAATTCTTTTCGGTGCATACAATGCCCTTTTCCGCGTCTATACTTACCACCGTACCGCTGCGCAGTATCTGGGTGGCATTTGCCGCGCCCACTATAACGGGGATATCAAGAGCCATACCGACTATCGCCGCATGGCTGTCCGCGCCGTTTTCTTCGGTTATTATTCCCGCGGCGGACTTCATAAGCGGCAGTATCACGTTGGAAGTCTTGGGAATAACCAGTATATGCCCGCTCTCAAAGCGCTCCAAAGCCTCCTGCTCGTTTGCGCACACGCATACGTTGGCAGTTACCACACCCTTTGTAATGCCTGTGCCCGTAACAAGCACGTCGCCCACTATATGAACCTTCATAAGGTTCGTAGTACCCGAAACGCCCAGCGGAACTCCTGCGGTAATTACCACCAGATCGCCGTTGGAAAGCAGCTTGGCTTCGGTTGCTTTTTGCACCGCCATATCTATAAGATCGTCGGTGCTGGTCATGGTCTCCTCCGCCATCAGCGGGATAACCCCCCAGCTAAGAGCGGTCTGACGCATGGTGACCTCGCTGGTCGTGCAGGATATTACTGGGCACTCGGGACGGTAGCGGGATATCATGCGGGCGGTAGAGCCCGTTTTGGTTACCGTTATTATCGCCGTAGCGCCAAGATCCATAGCAGCACTTACCGTCGCGTGAGATATCGCGTTGGAAACATTCGCGCTGTCCTTGGTTTCATGCTTGTAAAAACGGCTTTTGTAATCTATTGCCTTTTCGGTTGTTTCCGCAATAAGCGCCATGGTCTTTACCGCCTCAACCGGGTGCTGACCCGCGGCCGTTTCTCCCGAAAGCATTATCGCGCTGGTGCCGTCGTATATCGCGTTGGCAACGTCGGTTGTTTCCGCACGGGTAGGACGCGGATTGTGTATCATGCTTTCCAGCATCTGGGTAGCCGTGATTACCGTTTTATTGGAGTTATAGCACTTACTGATTAGCATCTTCTGGATCTGCGGGATATCCTCAAATGGTATCTCAACGCCCATATCGCCGCGCGCTACCATTATTCCGTCGGTGACGCGGAGTATCTCGTCGATATTCTTTACGCCCTCGCCGTTCTCTATCTTGGCGATAATCCTTATATCGGGTCTGCCCTCTTCCTCAAGTATCTTGCGCACCGCGACAACATCATCCGCGCATGTTACAAAGGAAGCGGCAATAAAGTCAAAATTTTCTCTTGCAGCAAAGCGGATATCGCTTTCGTCCACCTCGCTGACATAAGGCATTGAAAGCCTTACGCCCGGGATATTAAGCCCCTTGTTGTCCGACAGCATTCCCCCGTTCTGTATCGTGCATATGATATCCGCCGTTCCGTCGGGATTCTTAATTATCTCGGAGCAGCGCAGGCTGATGTTGCCGTCATCGATAAGTATCTTAGTTCCTATGTCAATATCGTCCGCAAGCCCTTTATAGCTTATTGCCGCGCACTTATTGTCACCCATTACATCGCGAGTGGTAAGCGTAAAGCTGTCACCTGCGAATATCTCATACTTCTTGCCTTCCGCAAACTTTCTGAGCCTTACCTCGGGACCCTTGGTGTCCAGCAGCGTAGCTACGGGCTTTCCCATTTCCCTCGCCACTCTGACCACTTGATCATGAGTTTCTTTATGACCCGCGTGATCACCGTGCGAGAAATTCTGCCTCGCCACATTCATTCCGCTTTCAATCAGCTGTCTGAGTACTTCGTCGCTCTTTGTCGCCGGACCTAATGTACAAACAATCTTCGTTCTCCTCATAACTGCTCCTTACAAAAAAATTTCAAAATTTCCGCGAGTTTTGCGCACACTGCCGCAAAGACTTTAAGTGATCTGCTTTGTACTGCGCAAAACAACGCATACTCCGCTTTGCATACCCGACGGAAACCGCCATAATTTACCTTTCGGCAAATGAGATTTTGCGCAAGCCGCGGCGTAATGCTTTAATATGTAACATTACCGACTACAGAGCTAAGCACCTTTTTGAAATTTAATACATGAGCGAAAAGCCGCACCATGTTAAAAGCATTTTCCTGCGCCGGGCGAACCAAATGCGAAAGTATGCACACGGACAAATAAACACTATGCGTTTATTTCAGCCTGTTTTTGAAGGTTGACCTAAGGCGGATTATTTAAAAAATTTCAAAATTTCCGCACTCACGCTCCGCTTCACTACGTTTCGCTCTGCGCGACTGCGGAAACCGTTCACATTTGCCATTCGGCAAATGTGAACTTTTTGAAATTTTATGCGCCTACATTGCGTTGTCAATAGGCTTTTTCTACGGTCTGAAATAAGCACCTTTCGTTTATTATACCATATTCTTCCGAAAAGGTCAAGCGTTAATCGGTCTATTTCGCGACTTTTACCTCATTTTTCAGTTCTCTTCCCGCAAAGAAGTCATCAAGATTACCCAAAGTTACCTCCGCTATACCTTTGAGCGCCTCCTCGGTAAGGAACGCCTGGTGTGAGGTCAGCAGCACATTCGGGCGCGACACCAGAATAGACAGCACCTCGTCGGTGACAATACTGTCGGAATTATCCTTAAAGAACAGATCACTCTCCTCCTCGTAAACGTCCAACGCCGCGCCGCCTATGCGCTTTTCATTGAGCGCTCTCAGAAGAGCCTCGCTGTCGATCAGCTTTCCGCGGCTGGTATTTACTATCAGCGCACTGCTTTTCATAAGCGATATCGCCTTGTCGTCAATAATATATCGTGTCTGCTCCGTCAGCGGACAGTGCAGTGAAATGATGTCGGAGTTTCGGAAAATTTCCTCGGTTGACACATATTCAATGCCTCTGCCCTCGATGGGATACGGGTCATAAGCAATAACTTTCATGCCGAAGCCGCGGCAGATATCAATAAAGACACGCCCTATATTGCCTGTTCCGATTACTCCCGCCGTCTTCCCGTACAAATCAAATCCTGTAAGACCGTTCAGGCTGAAATTAAAATCTCTTGTGCGGTTATAGGCACGGTGTATTTTTCTGTTCAGCGAGATTATAAGCCCAATAGCATGCTCTGCCACCGCATATGGGGAGTACGCGGGCACTCTCACGATACGGAGCTTTCCTTCCGCCGCGGCAATGTCGACGTTGTTAAAGCCCGAGCAGCGCATAGCGATAACCTCAACTCCCTGCTCCACAAGAAGCTCGATTGTTTTCGCCGAGATATCGTCATTTACAAAAGCGCATACCGCTCGGCAGCCTTCGGCGAGCCTGACGGAAGCTGGGCGCAGTCTGCCCTCGAAGTAGTGTATCTCGTAGCTTTTGTTGATTTTGTCAAACCACTCCTTGTCATACGGTTTGGTGTCGAAAAAGGCTATTTTTTCCATGTTTGATTTCTCCTTTTTTTGTTTATTTTGCGTGAAAATTATAAAAAAAATACACATACGATAAATTTCATATAAATGGAAATTTACACAAAAAGAGCGGCTCGAAATCCGAGCCGCAAAATCATTTTTCGCCGCAGACCCTCAAACCTGCGGTACAAATAGTCACAGAGGAAAGAAGAAGTCGTAAAAACCTCCCCGATAAAAGGATCAATGTAAAAACTGAACTAAGTAAAGTAAGTAGTTTTCGGGGACAATATTATTATACTTCTTCTCGCTCTTTTTTTCAATACAAAAATAAAGGAATTTTGAATTCCTTTTATTACTGAGGCTTATTATAAAGGTGTTTGTTAAAAAAAGGACATAATAGCAGTTTTTGAAAATAGAAATTTCTCAATGCCATACGGAAAGATAGTTATTTTTTGACGGCTTTTTTAGTTCTCACTTTTAAACTGCGGCCACTGCAACAAGGTTTCTTGGCAAGGATAATAAATTAAATTTCTTTTTATATTTCCTAAAATATCAGTTTTAAAAATAATGGAATTCTTTAGTTGCAAAAATTTCAAAAAATAAAACCCTACACTTTAACACCAAACTTTTCAATTATGGTATATAATTAAGAATGGGGGTGACAAACAATGACAACATACAAAACTGCGGAAGTTGCCGCAATAATAGGAGTACATCCAAATACAGTCCGTCTATATGAAAAATTGGAATTGATACCTAAACCGGAGCGTTTGTCAAATGGTTATCGCGTATTTACAGATTTTCATATAAAACAATGTAAGCTTATACGACTTGCGTTCCAAGTAGAAATATTGCAGAACGGTTTAAGGAAAAAAATCACACAAATGCTCAAGGTATCCGCGAGAGGTGACTTTGATACAGCTATTATGCTTACCGAGGAATACTTAAAGCAAATTAAACAGGAGCGAAGGAACACCGAAGAAGCAATCAAATGTGTGAAGCAGATAATATCGGACGGACATCAAGAAAATTTGCACAACCTTAAACGAAGAGATGTGTCAAAACTTCTTGATATTTCTGTTGACACACTCCGAAACTGGGAAATGAATGGTTTGCTTACAGTCAAGCGAAAAGATAATGGTTATCGAGTTTATACCGATGAGGATATACAGCGGCTGAAAATTATCCGCTCTTTAAAATGCGCAAACTATTCTTTAGAAGCAATATTACGGTTATTACAACAATTATCCGTAAATTCAAAAACAAATATTCGCGCTGTGTTAAATTCACCAAAACAAAGCGATGAAATTATTTCAGTCTGCGATAAACTTATTTTGTCGCTTTCATCAGCGAAAAGAAACGCATATGCCATTTTAGAGATGCTGCATGAAATGAAAATCTTATTTTCATAAACCCTACATTTTGCCACCAATGTTTATATTTGTGGTATTATTTTTACAATAAAAGAGAAGAGCAAAACATCCCTAAAGAAGCTAAAGGGCAAAGAAAATTAAATGT
>CAJULF010000049.1 GCA_910587135.1 uncultured Oscillospiraceae bacterium | reverse complement strand
TGTTGTTCTGGAAACCAAACTTGGAGGTTGGATGTTGTTGAGGAGACACTATATACAGTCATTGATGGTAGCGCTCGCCGCCTTGGGAGCATCTGCACGGTTATGTAAACCGCTTGGAACCGCGCCCAAAGTGTACAGAGTGTTCACCGCCAAGACAAGGTACGGGCTTTCCTCTCCGCAGCCGATGCCAAAAATACATATGTACGCGGCAATAGCCGCCTAAACAAATTTTATCATAAACCGCCCCTGATATCTTTAAGGGCATCTCTATAAACCTTGTTTGAGTCAAAATTGTCAGTGCACGCCGTCTGCTTGTCGGATTTCCTTGCAGCCGGCGCACTCTGTCAATTTTGCCTTTTCAAACCGGTTTTTAGAGATGCCCTTTAATCAATTCCCCCGTTTAAGCAAGCACTTTAAGCCAACCGGCTCAAACCCGCATTTCCGATAAAATTCCGTAAGCTCCTTTTCACAAAGAACAAATACCTCCGACGGCATGAGCCCGCCGCAAACAGCGCGTATAAGCCGCCTTGAGTTTCCCTTTCGCCTGCTCTGCGGAAGCGCTGCTATCTGCGACAGCAGCGCTTCGCCGTTTATATCGTGCTGAACCGTCAGAGTTGAACCTTCCAAAATAATACATCGTGATATTCCATGCCTTATTCTGTGGGACATATCAAGATACCACGGCTCATATTGAATGTCAAAAGCGGTCTTTAATATTTCATAAACCTTGTCAAGCTGCGGCTGCGGTTCAATATTTCCAGCATACTCCGCACCGCCTGCGTAACGCATTAAATAAATTTCATGACAAACCGCACATATCCGGCCCGACAATTCTTCCGCTGCTTTTTCGGAGCAGAAAACACTGCCAAAACCGTATGCGGAAAAAAATCCCGCCAGCTCGCTGTAATCCGCTTCTCCTTCGCACAGAATGTAATCCCCATCAAGAACAGCCAAAAAGGTATCGTCATTCTGACGATAAAAGCGACAGAAGTCATATTCCGCGCCATATGCCTTGTAAAGCGCACGAATTTTCTGAGCCTCAATCCCCCTATCGGGAAGCCGTTCAAAGTCCTCGGGAGCGGTTATACGCGCTGTCACAGTTCCGCCGCCGCGCTCAGCATTTTCTCCGCAAGCGCCCTCACCGCGCCGTAATCGCTCTCTTTTATTACGCAGGACGGCGAATGGAGATAGCGGCAGGGCAGCGACAGCGCGCAGGTACGCACTCCGCCGCGAGATACGTGTATAGCCCCGCTGTCGTTACCGCCTGCGACAAGGGTCTTGGTCTGTACGGGTACTCCGTTTTGTTCCGCCAACTCAAAGGCAAGCCCATACAGCTCTCTGTCATACACCGTGCCCCTGTCCATATAGGAAACCACAGCTCCCCTGCCCAGTTCACACACCCGCTTATCGCCGCTTACGCCGCTGATATCACAGGCAGTTGTGGTTTCAAGAACAATGGCGATATCGGGCGCTACCGTAAACGCAGCCGCCTTTGCACCCCTTGTGCCAACCTCTTCCTGCACGGTAAACGCAAACCACGCGTCATACTCAAGCTCACTGTTCAGCATATCCATCATGATAAGGCAGCCGGCACGGTCATCAAGCGCCTTGCCCTTTATATATCCGTCGCCGAATCCGAAAAAGTCATCACAGAAGTAGACATAATCCCCGCGCGCCGCGTATTTCTCCGCTTCAGCACGGTTTGCCGCTCCTATATCCAGCATAAGCTCCTCAAAATCGGGAGCTTTTTTCCGCTCCTCCGCGGACTGCTGGTGAACCGCCTTTGTTCCCACAACTCCCTTTACGCCGTTTGCAAGCTCCAGACCTCTTCCGATAACGACGCGCGGATCTATGCCTCCCACCGCGCCGAAACGCAGAAAACCATCATCAGTAATATCCGTTATCATAAAGCCGACCTCGTCCATATGCGCGGCAAACATTATCTTGTTTTTGGGAGATTTTTTTCCGCGCTTAAACACCAGAAGATTTCCGAGATTATCCACAGCTATTTCATCGGCGGCAATACGGGCTTTGATATGATCCCTTACCCGGCTCTCGTCACCCGAAGCCCCGTTCAGGGAGCATATTTCCCTCAGTCTGTCAAGCATTTTCCTCACCTCCCGCATATTCGCATATCAACCGCGCCGTCGCCTCAATATCCCTGATATCCACAGTTTCCGTTGGCGTATGCATATAGCGTATCGGGAATGACAATGTGCAGCAGCGCACTCCCCCGCCGCTTACGGCAATGCTGTCAGCGTTCGTGCCTGTGCTCGACGGCATAACCTCAACAGTAAACGGTATATCCTTTTCTGCCGCGATATTTCTCAGACTTTCGGACATCTCCCTGTCCAAAGCCGCCGAAAAGCCTATCATGACGCCGCTGCCAAGCTCCGCGGTATCCTGCGGCTCGCTGTCGGGAGTTCTTCCGAACGACACGTCAACGGCGATAGCCCTGTCGGGTCGGATACGGAAAGCGGTCTGCTTTACCCCGCGCTCTCCTGTTTCCTCCTGTGCCGAAAAGCTGACGGCGATATTATATTTCAGCTTCCTGCTTTTAAGCATTTTCAGAGCCGTCAGAATTGCGCATACCCCGCTCCTGTCATCGACAGCAGGCGCGGAGACTCTGTCTCCGATAAGCTCGCGGAAGTCCGAATTTATCGTTATCCTGTCGCCGAGGGATATACACTTTTCAGCCTCTTCTTTTGTCATTCCCACATCTACGGCAAGCTCGCCTATCTCCGCGACCTTACTGTGGTCATTGGAAACGTGAGGCGGAAGAGTGGATATAACTCCCCTTATTTTCCGCTTTCCGTGGACAGTGACGCTTTGCGCCGCCATTATCCTATTATCCGTACCGCCGACGCTCCCCATTTTGACAAAGCCTCCCTCATCAATATAGGTAACTATCATTCCTATACGGTCAATATGCGCGTCCAGCATAAGCGTTTGCGCATCGGGAGCGTCGGATTTAACTGTACCCGTAATGTTCCCGAAGCTGTCTATCTCCACATTATCCGCGTATTGCCTTAAAAGTTCCGCGGCAGCTTCTGAAGCTTCCCGCTCGTCTCCCGACACGCCCGCCTTTTCGGTAAGCGCCTTAAGGTTCGATTTAATATCCAAAACCGATTCCTCCTCTATAAAACCCCAGAGGGCGATATTACTTTATGGGAGGTCAAATATCATCCCCGATCCCAATACTGTAATTATATCAAATACTTGCCGTGCTGTCAAGCAAAAGTAATACTAATTTATAATTTACGCGTAGACATCTTTGCGACAATCTTACGCCCACCACTGCGTCAACACTCCTTGTGCTATGTGCAAGCTTGGCGAAAATCTTATCTACACTTCAATCATAAATTAGTATAAAATGTATTTTAACCGTCATTTTGCATAAAATCGGGACTGTTTAACGAATACATACTTGACAACACACAAAAAAAATGTTATCATGATTTCATGTGACAAAATATATGATTAAAGGTGGAATGGCAAATGCCAATTCAGATTCAGTGCTGCGGCTTACTGCTTATGCTGATACTGCTTTACTTTTATAAAAGTCAGAAGACAATTAAGCTGAATACGGAAAAAGCATTCTGGAACTCCTTTCGCATGACGTTTGTTTCAATTATCTTAGATATCCTCTCCTGCATTGCAATCAGATATCGGGAATTTCTGCCCGACATTGCCGTAAAACTGATAAGCAAAACATATCTTGTTACGCTGGTCGGGGTATCATTTTTTGCGCTGCTCTACATCTGCACCGATATTTATTCAAGAAAATCGGACTACAAAAAAACAATGATACCCTACGGTTTTTTTGTGTTTTTGGCAATCGCCCTTATATACGCTCTGCCCATTTTATTTTATGAGAACAAAAGCGAAAGCGTCCTGTACTCCTACGGTCCGAGCGATTATGCCACTTATGCGTTTGCGCTGGGCACACTTGCGATGCTGGCTATTCGTCTGTTAAGCCAAAAAAGCAAGATCAGCGCAAGCAGACGTCAGGCTGTGTGGATATGGATGGGCGTTTGGTTTGCGGCGGCGCTTACACAGTTTATATTCCCGAATCTTCTTCTGGTAGGATTCGCCAGCGCGCTGGGTATGCTGGTGCTGTATCTTAAGCTGGAAAACCCGGGCAATAATCTGGACAGACAAACCGGACTGTTCAATCATGGGGCGTTCTTACAGTACGTCAATCAGCTTTACTCTTCCGAAACGGATTTCGCCGTGCTTTCCGCAACACTGGAGAAAGTAGCTTCGGAAAGCATAAGAGCGGACATTGACGAATCCGCTGTACTTGAGGCGGCGGATTATCTCGGTTCGCTTCACGACGTGTTTACATTCAAGAATTCGGGAAACGAGATAATTCTTGTTTTTGATGCGGCAAAGGCAGACAGACATATTGATGATATTTTTAAGCGCTTTAAGCGGGGCTGGGGAAAAAGCGGCGGCGTGTTCATAGCGCCTTACTGGGTCTTTGTACCTCACTCCGATCTGGCGGACAGCGCGGAGAATCTTATGCACCTTATACGCTACACGCGGCAAAACTGCGCGGAACTTGCCGAAAGCCATTTTTACAAAATAGACAGTGAGCTTGCCGCACAGCTGAATAAGGAAAAAGAAATGGAGCAGCTCATATCGGACGCGATAATAAACGACCGACTGGAGGTGTGGTATCAGCCCATTTACTCCACCGAGCTGCGGCGGTTCGCTTCCGCCGAGGCGCTGGTAAGAATTCGGCGTGAGAACGGAGAGCTTGTGCCGCCTGCCGACTTTATCCCCATAGCGGAATCCAACGGTTCGATTTTAAAGGTGGGAGAAACGGTATTCAGAAAGGTCTGTGAATTTCTGAACAAATCGGAGATCGACAAGCACGGAATAAGCTATATTGAGATCAATCTTTCGGTGGTTCAGTGCGCCTATGAAAAGCTTGCGGAGGACTATATTTCAATTATGGCGGATTACGGTATCTCCCCCAAGCTGATAAATCTTGAAATAACCGAATCCGCCTCCATGAATGCTAAAAAAACGCTGCTTGAAAACATGAAAAGGCTTACCTCATACGGCGTGAACTTCTCTCTGGACGACTTCGGAACGGGACAGTCCAATCTTGATTATATAGTGGATATGCCGGTGGATATCGTTAAATTCGACAAGGGCATGACAAGCGCCTACTTCGAGAACGGCAAAGCTAAATATATTATGGACGCCGCAATGAGTATGATACAGGGAATGAATCTGAAAATCGTTTCCGAGGGAATAGAAACCGAAGAGCAGTTTAAGGTAATGAACGACCTCGGCATCAACTATATCCAGGGATATTATTTCTCAAAACCGCTGTCCGCCGATGAGTTTATGAAATTTATTATTAAAAACAACAATTGAAAATGCTTAACGGCGCGTTGAAACAACGCGCCAAAATTTTATTTCACGGAAAGCTTTATGACAGGACGTATCCCACAGTAATCGGTAAATCGGAAGTTACCGTCAGCGTCCTCAACGAAATCGCTGAAGCAAAAGGCTTCGTTAATTCCCTTAAGCACCCACTGCGGCTTATAGGTCGTTCCGCTGTGGACGGTATTGCCCTCGCTGCGCTTATACGGCTGCAAACAGAAATTATGTCTGTTAAGTAACGCAAAGTCATAGCTCGGAATATATATCATATCCGCACAGCTTTCTGTTCCCTCGTATTCAATATCGGCGCCGAAATCTATGTATCTCATATAAGACCGCTCCTCGTCATCAAACGCGGAATAAAGGAACTCATTGTTAAGATATTCCCGCAGCGAGCTGCCTGTCCAGCTGCCGCCGTTTTCCGTATCAAACGGGGCTTCAAAAAGCTCATACTCCGTCATCAGTATGATCGCCCCCTCTCCGTTGTTCTCAATAACCTCCCATTTAATGGATTTGTCATATGCCGGATTTTTGCCCTGCTCAAAATGCCCGAAGGATATAATGTCGCCTTTTTTCGTTTCAGTTATCCTTCTTTGCCATGCCGATTCGTTCAGCACGGATTTCATCGGGTTATCCTCCATTTGGCGCAGCGCTTTTATACAGCCGAGATACCACCCTTCGTTATAAGCCTCCGCGGCTTCCGCAAGCCTGCCCACAAACCAATAGTCCTTATCGAGCTTATATTTGTTGTAGCAGTCCAGCAGCGGCTCAAGGCGCTCACAAGCGGCAGGGATATCCCCCTCGGCAATTAGTCTTTCCGCGTCGGTATAAACAAGCTTGCAGTATTGCGTAGCCGCGTCGGAATAGCCGCAAAGCAGCAGGAACAGTTCCTCCGCCTTTGCGGTATCTCCCTCCTTCAGCGCGCTGGAAGCCATCGTGTAGCGCAGCGAGTTGAGCTGCTCCTGTGAATCACTGTACTCGCCGAGCAGCGCGAATATACTCTCCGCCGCCTCAAGTCCGCCGCTCTCTTTAATGGCGAGCGCGCTTCTGTAATCGCACTCAAATACCATTTCCGATGAATCGGAATATTCCCCCAAAGCGGCAAACATCTTTTTTGCCTCTTGACGTTTGCCGTTCTCCAACAGGTCAGCTGCTTTTTGATATTTGCACTCCTTTGCCATATCCGCTGCATTGGAATATCCGCCCAGAGCGGTAAATATCAACTCCGCGTCATCATAACCGCCCTGCTCAAGAATCGCGGCGGCTTTTTCGTACTTTTCCGCGTTAAGCTCCTCCGCAGTCTTTGCGCGGACAGGCCCGACAGGCTCGGCAGTCTCCGCGGCAGCCGTTACGGAGGAAAATTCTCCGACGATAACCCCATTTTTTCCTCTGCTCGTTACCGCGAAAACACCGATAATTATTCCCGCTGCCAGAGTACCGCATGCGGCGGCAATCCATTTTGCGGGTATTCTTTTCCTATCGTATGAGCGGGCGTCGGGAACTTTTTCGGACAGATCCTCTATCTTTGCGGCGCACTCTTCTGCCAGCTCCGCTGCGCTGCGATAATCACCAAGCTCCCTCAGACTTTTTTCAGCGGAAGAAAGAATGATTATATCGTCGCTCTCCTTCAGCATTTTCTCGGCAAGAGCATACACACCCTCGCGCCGCCTTATCTCATTCTCCGCGCTTATTTCAGCCGCTTTTTTGTCCGCGGAATCCGCGAGTCCGGCGGAATTGCGGTAATTCAGCGCCCTTAACTCCGAGGCGGCTGCGCGGTATTGTATATCGGTTCGGGCTTTATCCAGATTTTCCAAGCATCTGTTGTATAACGAAGTAAGATTACGCTCCCTCAGCTTCAGCCGGAAACTCTCGTCGCCAAGACGCATTGCCGCGCGGTAGTTTTCCGAATCCGAAAAATCCGTTTTAAGCTCCTCCAGCTCGTTCTCCGAGGTGAGCTTATACTCTGACAAAAGCCTGAGGAGATACCCTTCAGCGCTTTCGGACAGCTCCGACAAAAGCTGCTCCGCGCCCGAATAATCTCTGTCCTCTATAAAAAGACGCGCTCTGCGCAAAAGCGGCTCTGACGCGGCGGGGGCATTTCTTTCCCGCCTTGTTCCCAGTACATTGCCAACGCTTGCCGCCAGATCCGTTTCAAACCCCAGCCGCGACATATCCAACGCCTGAAACCCTGCCAGCTCTTTAGGAAGCTCATTCGCCTCCATATCACGGAACGCGGGAATAATTCTCCGACGGCTGTCGTTTGCGGTAAACGCCAGAAATCTGCTCCATGCGTTTCTCACCCAGATATCCTCGAAGCTGTCCGCGGAAGTTCCCACCACTATCATAACCGCCGCGGAATTCAGCGCCGAAAAAATGTAAGGCTCCCAATCCGCTCCCGCCTTGTCCTCAAGGCAGACGTGAGGAAAAAACACTCTCAACCCCTCGGCACTCAGCCTTGCGCAGATATCGGCGGCAATAAGGGAATCCGACGTTCTGCGCCCGTTTTCATCTGATTCGCGGCAGTTGATGTAAACGTCGTAATCCTCCGCGCCGCGCGACAACTCCACTATGCGCCTGCGCACCGCGTCTATCTCCGCCGCCTGTCGCTCCATAACGGCGCGCTGCTCCCCGCCCGCGTATTTCAGCGCGGTCTTGTAGTCCTCGTCGGAAAGCAGCGACCTTGCCGTAGTGCGGTTAAGCGCGGGAACAAGGCTTCCTCCCCTGCTCACGTACTCCGTGCCGCAGCGGCACAGCGCCAGCGCCCAATACAGATCCGCATCGATGGGGCTTAGCCTTATAAGCTCCTCGTAAAGCTCTATCGCCTTGTCATAGCGGTATTCCCGCCTTAGCCGCTCCGCGGCGGTGCACATTTCCGCTTTATCCTCGCCGTCCAACAGCGGAACGCTCTGGACTATCCCGCAAAAATCGCATTTGCAGGTAGCTGTCTTATTGAGCGGCGTAAGCCTGCCGCCGCACATTCTGCATATAAATACCGCCATAATACCTCCATGTGACCGCTGACTGTCAGCCCACGCGCGAAAGGTCTATCCACATTGCAGGGCGCACTCCCGACGATTCGTCGTATTTAATCCCGCCCAATACACCGTCGGAGTCGATATTTTTTATATTATATTGCCTGTATGACGTATCCCGCAGCCACCATGCACGGCTTTCAGATGTCGCATATGTTGTCTGAACGGAGTCGCTGTACTTTCTTTCAGCCCAGCCCGAATATCCCGCTTTTCTGGCTTCTATATCCGAAAAATAATTATAGGTATCCGCAGCGCTCAGCAAAAAAACCTTATCCTCGGTATCCGCGCTGCTTTCATCTCCCAAAGCGGTCACTTCCGCTGAAAGTATACGCGCCTTCTGTTCGACGCTGAACGATTTATCGTAAAATTCTCCGTTGAGCCATGTCCTGAGCGAACTGTCCGCCCATTCTTCGCCGCCGTACGGCAGATAATCCAGAAGCTTTTCGCTTACGACCAGAACGCTGTCGTCTTTCCTCTCAAGTACGAGCCACCGTATATCTTCCTCATAGCCCAATAAGTGCTGCTTGCAGCTCCCGAAGCTGATAACATCGCCGACCTTTGCGTTAAAAAAACGCATATCGGGAATACCCGCCAGCAGTTCCTTTGAATCCCCGTAATCCCCCAGCTCATTCAAAATATTTTCGGCGGATTCGTAATATCCCTCGTCCAGCAGTCCCAATGCCTTCCGGTAGGTATATTCAAGCTCTTTCTCCGCACTGTCCCTGTAATCGGGTATTGCCGCAAGCAGCGACAGTGCTTTGTCGTATTCTCCGCCTTCGGCATATTCCAACGCGTAATCGTAGCTTGCCTGACTGTAAAGCTCCGCCGCGCCCTCGTACGTTGACTTGCTGAGCAGCTCCATAGCTTGATTATAGTCGCCCGCCCCGATATAAGCCCGACCCGCCTTGAATTTCAGCTCATTCTGCCGCTCCTCCGACTGATAACAGCCCAGAAGCTCGCTATAAAGCTCCGCGGCTTCGGAGCAGCTGCCGTTGTTATAGTATTGCTCCGCGCAAAGATATTTCGCCTCAGCGGCGCGCTCGGCGCTGTCGGAATAATCCCCCAGACTTTCAAAAGCGGCGGCCGCTTTATCATATTGTCCGATCTCGATATTATATTCCCCGCAGGAATACATAGCGCTTATAGCGCGTTCTGCCGCGTCTGAATAGCCGCCGAGCTGTCCGAACAGCTCCGCCGCTTCGCCGTAGCGCTTTTCGCCGCACAACCGGACGGCTTTTTCATATTGTATGACAAGCGCCTTTTCAGCGCTGTCGGAATATGCCCCAAGCGACTCCATCAAGGATACAGCAAGCTCCGTGTCGCTTTCCGCAAGGGTAAGAGCGCGGCGATACCTTGACTCACTTGCCATGCTTGTAGCGTCGGAATATACCCCCAGCGCTTTAAAGCACTTTTCGGCTTCTATATAATCTCCCGCTTCAAATATACTCATCGCCTCAAGATAGCGGGTTTGTTTCAGCTGCTCCGCAGAGTCGGAATAATCGTATATATCGGAAAAAGCTGCCGCCGCTTTTTCGTATTCTCCCGCATCTCTGAGCGCAAGAGCGTTTTTGTATGCCGACGACAGCGCCGCGCCGCGGATAATGAACACTGCCGCTATCACCGCGGCAGCGGAGGATATGCCTATCGCCGCAGCCCGTATTATCGCCTTGCGGGAACGCTCTCTGCGGAGGCGCTCCTCACATTCGGCTTTTTCCTCCTCGGCTTCGAGCCGCCGCTTTTCCTCGGTCAGCTCGCTTATTCTTTCGGCGCACCTCGCCGCAAGCTCCGCGGAATCCTTATAATCTCCCAAAGCCTCCAAACGGCTTTGCGATTCCGCAAGGCTTTCAAGATCACCGTCCCTGTCCAGAGCCATTCTCGCTTCGCAATACTCCCTGTTCATCCGCAGGACGGCTTCCTCATTTTGCAGCTTTTCAGCCGTTTCAAGGCAGCGTTCAGCCATCTCGGCGCTGTCCGCATAGCCCTCCAGCGCCTTGAAACCCTCCGCCGCCGCAAAACACTCCTCCGCAGTCCGCGCGCTTTCATATCCTCCGTGCCAAATACCGTACATCATGCTATTGCGGCATTCCGTAAGTCTGTCACGCAGCTTTTCGTCCGCGAAACGCAGGCATTTTTTATAGTTTCCCGAATAGGAGATATCGGCTCTCACCCCGCTAAGCTGCTCAACCGACCCGACGTGATACTGCGCCAGCAGTTTAATCAGGTATGCGGCTGCATTTTCCGGCTCGATATCCAGCACTCTCTCGCAGAACCCGTCCGCGTCATCAAACTCGCCATCCTCCAAAGCAAGCTCCGCCCTGCGCAGCAGCGCGGCGGGGTCTGCCGTCTCGGAATTTCCGGGCGCGGGCGCGTCGGACTGCTCCTTTTCCATATCGGCAGCGTCCTCCGCGGACAGCACCTTTCTCACCCCGCGAAGCAGGTCGTTCATAAAATCGGGTGCGGACATATCAAAGGTCTGCAAATGGGCGAATTCTTTCGGCAGATGCGCGGGAAGCATATCCTTATACAATATCGCCAGCACCCCTTGAGATGTTTCGGCTATCCTTGTCAGATATCGGCTCCACTCATTCTTTACCCATACCGCGTTAAAATTGTCGGGACTGGTCCCGAGCGCCAGCATTATTTTTGCGGAATTTATTGCCGCGAATATGTAAGGCTCATATGCCAATCCCGCCTTATCCTCCAACGTAACACGTGCATAGAATACCCGCAGCCCCTCTGCGGTGAAGCTTCTGTAAAGCTGCGCGGCAAGCAGGGAATCCTCCGTTCTGCGCCCCGACGAGTCAGTTTCCTTATAGCATATAAAAATGTCATACGGACGCTCTGTACGGGATACCTCCAGCACGCTGCGGCGCAGCTCCTCAAGCTGCCGCGCCTGAATGATATATATTCTGCGCTGATCGCCGTCTGCTATATCCACGGCTTTGCGGTAATCCTTGTCCTCGATAAACGGGCTGTACTGAACGCGGTTTATGGTGGGAACTCTTTTATGTGAAACAGGCTCCTCAACATACTCAACACCGAAACGGCACAAGGTTATGCACCAGAATATATCCGGATCGGTAGGGTCAAGCTCCGCAAGCTGACCGTACAGCGCCGCCGCCCTGTCAAATTCCCCGTTTCTGCGAAGCGCGTCCGCGCGCTCCCACAAAACCGCTTTTTCATCAAAATCAAGCCTGGGCACGGTTTGCGTTATCCCGCAATAACCGCACTCGCATACTTTCATTCCCTTTTTTACATCAAGCGCTGCCCCGCAGCATCTGCACAAATAAGCCACCATACAATCACCCTCTTTATTTAATTTTACCATATCCTTCACTAAAAGTCAACAGAACAATAAAAAATACCTGTTCACGGCTCTTTGACAAATCTTCACTTTTTCAAAAAACAATAAGGCGCTCCGAATGCTTTACGGAGCGCCTTTCGAGATATATAAATAGTAATATTCAAATCTTGTTTGCAATAAACATAGCGTCGCCAAAGCTGAAAAAGCGATATCTCTCCTCAATGGCGGCACGATAGGCGTTAAGAGTTTTCTCCCTGCCGAGAAAAGCGCTGACAAGCATTATGAGCGTGCTTTCGGGAAGATGAAAATTGGTTATCAGCCCGTCTATACACTTAAAATCATACCCCGGATAGATAAATATCCCAGTATCGTCGGAGCGGGAGGATATCTCTCTTTGCTGCGAAGCGCTCTCCAAGGTTCGGCAGCTTGTTGTGCCAACCGCTATCACGCGCCCGCCGCGTTCCTTACAGGCTTTAATTTTATCGGCGGTCTCGGCGGGTATCGAATAATGTTCGATATGCATTTTGTGGTTGAGAATATTTTCCTCCTTTACGGGGCGGAAAGTCCCCAATCCCACATGAAGCGTTACATAAGCGGTATCAATACCCTTTTCCTCAAGCTCACCGAAAAGCCGCTCGGTAAAATGCAGTCCTGCCGTAGGAGCCGCCGCCGAGCCGGTCTCGCGGCAATAAACGGTATTGTATCGGTCGTTGTCGTTCAGCTTTTCGGTGATATAAGGCGGCAGCGGCATCTGCCCTATCCTGTCAAGAATATCGAAAAAGTCTCCCTCAAAGGAAAATCTCACCAGCCTGTTGCCGCCGTTCACAGTTTCCAGTATCTCCGCCAACAAGCCCTCGGGGAAATCCACAATTGCCCCCGGCTTCAGCCGCCGACCAGGTCGTACAAGCGTTTCCCAATCGGTAAGGCTCTCCCGCTTCAGCAGCAGAAATTCAACGGGAACGCCGGTTTCCCGCTTTGTGCCGTAAATACGCGCGGGAAATACCTTGCTGTCGTTCATGACAAGCAGATCACCTTTTTGCAGATAATCGCATATATTATAGAACCGATCGTGAGTTATGCCGCCGCTTTCACGGTCGACCACCATTAAACGCGAACTGTCCCGCGGTTCAACGGGAGCCTGCGCAATAAGCTCTTCGGGCAGTTCATAATAAAAATCGCTTTTCAGCATTATGTATCTCCGTTCCTTGATTATATTTAAAGCAGCACCGCACAAAGCCCGCGCTTCGCGCTTTGCACGCATCTTGCTTGCATATTTTCCGCCATCTTGCACAAGTTCTCCTTGGCGGGCGTCAGCCCGCCAGCGTCGAGATTGTACAATCTGACGAAAAATCCGACAGCGCAATCTGCGCACAAGCTTTGTGCGGTGTTGCCTTAAAAATTTTCGTGTTTGTTTAAAAGAATTATCCGTACCTCACCAACAAAGCATAGCATTGTCGGCGCAATCCCGCCGAGCTATGCATCTTTCGCCAAAGCATATTTGGAGGTAACGTATACTATTGTAACACAACAGGGAATAAATTTCAAGCGGTAATATAAACAATTTAACCAAAATACAAGCCGCTTTTATGTGATATTTCTCATTAAAAGCGAAAATAAATACGCTAATGTGATTGACAAAACAGGGATAATATGATAAAATATAAATAATCTGAATTTGAAATTTGTATTCACATGAAATTGTAAGCGTTTTTTGGTAAATTTTGTGAAAACAGTTTTTTATCGGAGAATAAACGGATAGAGGTGCGGGCAGGAAAAGTATCGCTCCGTTAAACGGCTCTCGGAGAGCCGGAGCGGGAAAGGCCGACCGCCGAAGAGTATGCGTTCCGAGGCGCATATATCTGGTTGTACGTTGAACAGGCGTATTACTGTCATCGACTTTGTTAAGTGATGGAGAGCTATCGCAGATATCGCAAGGTATTTTGCGTTTCCGCATATGACAGGACCGATGGCTTCTCATCGGTTTTTTGTATTATAACGGGCACAGCCCAAAAAGAAAGGCAGATATATTATGAAAGAACAGTATAATGTCGGTATTATCGGCGCAACGGGAATGGTAGGGCAGCGTTTCGCTGTGCTGCTGGAAAATCACCCCTGGTTCAAGGTGGTCGCTTTGGCGGCTTCTCCGCGCTCAGCGGGAAAAACCTATAAGGAAGCTGTCGGCGACAGGTGGTATATGGCAAGTTCAATGCCCGCAAGCATGGAAAATATTATAGTAAACGACGCTTCGGCGGACATTGAAGAAATAGCCGCAAAGGTGGATTTCGTATTCTGCGCGGTGGATATGAAAAAGGACGAGATAAAAGCGCTGGAGGAGGCTTACGCAAAAGCGGAGTGCCCCGTTATGTCCAACAACTCCGCTAACCGCTTCACCCCCGATGTTCCCATGATAATCCCCGAGGTAAACGCGGATCACGCCGCTATCATCGAGGCGCAGAGAAAGCGTCTGGGTACCAAGCGCGGCTTTATTTCGGTAAAATCCAACTGCTCTATTCAGAGCTATGTTCCCGCGCTGTCCCCGCTCAGAAAATTCGGTATCACGGAGGTGCTTGCCTGCACATATCAGGCTATCTCCGGTGCGGGTAAAACATTTGATACATGGCCCGAAATGGTGGATAATCTTATCCCCTATATCGGCGGCGAGGAGGAAAAATCCGAGCAGGAGCCTCTGAAGGTATGGGGCAGTATCGTAGGCGATGAGATAGTAAAGACCGAATCACCGAAAATCACTACTCAATGTCTGCGCGTTCCCGTTTCCGACGGACATTTCGCGGCGGTTTTCGTTCGCTTTGAAAACAAGCCCTCTATCGAGGAAATAAAGAAAATCTGGGCTGAGTATTCCGCCGAGCCGCAAGCGCTCGGTCTTCCCTCCGCCCCCAAGCAGTTCCTGCACTACTTTGAAGAGGACAATATGCCCCAGACAAAGCTGCACAGAAATCTTGAAAACGGCATGGCGGTATCCATCGGACGTCTGCGCCCCGACACGCAGTACGACTACAAGTTTGTCTGCCTTTCTCACAACACGCTTAGAGGCGCCGCGGGCGGCGGAGTCGAGATGGCGGAGCTGCTGGCGGCAAAGGGCTACTTTGACTGACCGTCGGTAATGTGCGGTATGACGACATAAAACCGATCACTGACAGCTATTCAACTAAAAGGAGTTTATATGGCTAAGAACAAGACTATCTTCACCGGCGTAGGAACGGCGATCGCCACCCCTATGAACGCGGACGGAAGTATAAATTACGAAGAATTCGGCAAGCTGGTGGATTACCAGATAGATAACAGCGCGGACGCGATAATCGTCTGCGGAACAACCGGCGAATCCTCCACCATGACCGATGATGAGCACATTGAGGTTATCCACAGCTGCGTAAAGCGCGTAAACGGAAAAATCCCCGTAATCGCGGGAACAGGCAGCAACGATACCGCCTATGCCATTGAGCTTTCCAAGGAAGCGGAGGCATCGGGCGCGGACGCTCTGCTTCTGGTAACGCCCTACTACAACAAAGCCTCGCAGCGCGGGCTGGTAAAGCACTTTACAGCCATTGCGGACAGTGTTAATATACCGATAGTGCTGTACAACGTTCCATCAAGAACGGGAATGAGCATATCCCCCGCCGCGTACATGGAATTGGCAAAGCACCCGAACATAGTTGCGACCAAGGAAGCAAGCGGCAATATGGATACCGTTATGCAGGTGTCCGCCTATACCGACCTGGATATATATTCTGGCAACGATGACGAGGTGCTGGCTTGTCTGGCGCTTGGCGGAAAGGGCGTTATATCGGTATCCGCCAACATATGCCCCAAGGAGAAGCATGACGAAGTAATGAGCTTTCTCGGCGGCAGACCCGCTGAGGCATTGGAAATACAAAAAAAGCTGCTGGAGCTTGACAAGGCTATGTTTATGGACGTTAACCCTATCCCCGTCAAGGAAGCGCTGAATATAATGGGCTTTAACGCGGGTGAATGCAGACTTCCCCTGTGCTCAATGGAGCAGACGCAGAAAGACAGACTGCGCGGCGTTATGGAGCAGATGGGACTTGTCGGTAAAATCAAGTAAATCGGAAAGGACGTTAAAATGATAAGGATTGCTGTAACGGGCGCCTGCGGAAAGATGGGGCGCGTCATCACTGGTCTTTGCGCAGAGCGTGAGGACTGTGAGATAGTAGCGGGAATAGACAAGGCAGGCAACAAGTATGACAGCTTCCCCGTTTACTCCTCTATATTCGACCTGACAGTAAAGCCCGATGTGATAATCGATTTTTCACACCCCTCCGCGCTGGACGACTTACTTAGCTACTGCAAGATGAACAACGTTCCCGCAGTCATTGCCACAACGGGCTATACCGATGAACAGCGTACACAGATCACAGCGGCTTCAGCGCAGATACCGATTTTTTTCACGTTCAACATGTCGCTTGGAATAAATCTTCTTGTGGAGCTTGCGAGAAAAGCAACGCAGATTCTCGGCGGACAATTCGATATTGAGATACTCGAAAAGCACCACAATCTTAAGCAGGACGCGCCGTCCGGCACGGCTATCATGATAGCCGAGGCGATAAACGAGGAGCTTGGCGGGACAAAACATTTTGTATATGACCGCCACAGCGTGAGAAAGCCCCGCGGTAAAGAGGAAATAGGCATGCACGCCGTGCGCGGCGGAACTATCGTCGGCGAGCATGACATAATTTTTGCGGGACACGACGAGGTCATAACACTCTCGCACTCGGCGCAGAGCAAGGAGGTCTTCGCCGTCGGCTCTGTCAACGCGGCTGTATTTCTTGCGGGAAAGCCTGCGGGAATGTATACGATGTCTGATTTGATTAAGGAGAATTGATTATGAGTATTTCTGTTACCGAAAGCGTATCCGCGGTATCCTTCAACAACGTGCCGCTGTACAAGACCATTATGGAGGACACTCTCACTGCCGTGGCTAACGCGGGGATAAATATCGACATGATATCCATGACCGCCCCCACCTCGGAGATATTCAGCTTCGGCTTCACCGTGGACGACGAGGAGATGCCAAAGCTGCTTGGGGTCATGAAAGAGCTTAAGGAGAAGTGCGGAATAGTTCCGATGATAAACAGCGGAAACCGCAAGATCGTTCTCAAATCGGACGAAATGGAAACGCAGGCGGGCTTTGCCGCAAAGGTTTTTGAAATGCTCAACCGTATAAACGCCATGATTCTGCTTATCACAACGGGCGTTGACGAGATTTCCGTGCTGATAAGAGAAAGCGACGGTGAAGCGGCGGAGACTGAATTCAGGAGAATGTTCGGATAATGAATTTATTGCAGAGCTTTTTTGCGGCAAGCGCAGAAACCGATGTAATCACCACACACGAAGCAACGCTTAACGACGCAGTTCAAGAGCTTGTTGAAAGGCCAGAACAGGCTCTTTCAGCGATCGGTGATTTTTTTGTAAATCTCGGACGCTCTATTCTTTCGGCGATACCCACTATTCTTTTTGCCGTACTGATTCTGGTGCTGGGGCTGCTTGTTACCAAGCTGTGTCTGTGGCTTATCTCCAAGGGCATGAACAAGACCAAGCTGGAGGTCACGGTAAAAAAATTCGTGTCGCAGGTGGCAAAAATTATCCTGTATGTGCTGCTTATCACTATCGTTTTGTCGATTCTCGGTATCCCGTCCACCTCAATTATCACTATTATTGGAACGGCGGGAGTCGCGATAGGTCTTGCGCTTCAGGATTCGCTTTCCAACGTTGCCGGCGGATTTATGCTGATGATAACAAAGCCTTTTAAAATCGGCGATTACATTATCGTGAACGGAACAGAGGGCACGGTGTCACAAATTTCAATAATCCACACACGGCTGGATTCCGCGTCCAATCAGGCGATTTTCATTCCGAACGGTCAGGCGGTAAACGCGGTCGTTGTCAACAATTCAAATAACGAAACACGCCGTGTGGATCTAACTTATTCAATCTCTTACGCGAGCGACTATCGGAAAGCGCGGGAAATAATCCTTGAAATTCTCAAAAACAACGAGATGGTGCTGGACGATCCCGCTCCGCTGGTACGCATGAAGGAGCAGGGCGAAAGCGCTGTGGTG
The DNA here is from genome assembly GCA_910587135.1 of uncultured Oscillospiraceae bacterium. Classification (GTDB taxonomy): domain Bacteria; phylum Bacillota; class Clostridia; order Oscillospirales; family Ruminococcaceae; genus CAG-115. The sequence goes on along the minus strand of CAJULF010000049.1, from coordinate 1,545 downwards.
ATAGCCGCGCGTCCTTGGTGCAGAACTCCGGACTATTGGGACGTGGTGTTTGATACCAACGAACAGGTTTTTGACGCGTTCTGTGAAAACGGGATAGTAATTCCCTTTAATCAGCTTGAGGTTCATATCACTGATAAAAGCAATTGATTTTATAATTCTTTATTTTTATAAACAGAAGGCTCGGATAACTTCGAGCCTTCTGTTTATAAAGCAGCCTATATAAAGGTTGACCAAGAGCGGATTCTTTTAAAAAATTTCAAAATTCCCGCAATCACGCGCCGTTCGCTGCGCTAGGTTTTACGCAAACAGCTGCAAATCTCCATAAGCAGCTACATGCATATTGCACAAAACCACCTCCGCGCGATTTCGGGAACCGGTCGGAATTTGCTACGCAAATTCCGACACTTTTTGAAATTTCATGCGATGACATTGCGTAGCATATAGGCTTTTTCTACGGTCTGAAGCTCGGATTTATACGAAACCAGAAACTTTTTATTGCGCGATTTCCGCTTTCTTTTTCATTTTAGGTATAAACAGCAGAGCCAAAGTAAGTACAACAATAATAATTGATTCCGTGATACCGCCCTCTATGCCGAACACTCCGCCGGTCCACAGGTCCATATTCTCCGCAAGCTGAAAACGGAACACCGAGGGACCCGTCAGCATTCCGCTTACGGGAAGCCCGAACACGTTTCCCTGAACCAGATTCCAGATAGAGTGCGCCGCGCAGCAGGGAATGATACTGTCAAACCTTACTGCCATTACCGACATGAATACTCCGAAAAGCATAAGATTTACAAAAACAACAGGATTGAAGCCGTCATTAAATATGTGCATTATTGAGAAGAACGCGGAATTTATCAGCACCGCCGACCAGAGCGGAAGTCTGCTCGCCATTGTTCCCATGAGAAACCCGCGGCACACTATTTCCTCCTCCGCACCTTGGAGTATCCAGCCTATACATATCACAATAAAGCACGCAGCATTGTTCATATCTGTTCCGACATAGCTCACCGCGCCCGCCGCATAGCATATCAGCAGACAGAGCACAAATTCACCCGCTCCTATAGCCAGACCTATCGCGTAATCTCTCACGCAATTGCGCTTGGTCAGACCCATACTCCCAAGGCTTCTGCGCTCGATAAAGCGGCAGTATACTATTGTAATCGCCGCGGGGAACACTGTGATCACCAACTGAAGCGCCATGTACCAGCCCTCGTCAATGACCGTCTGCCCCATAAAATCCCGCATAAATATTATCGGAAACAGCGGTATCGACATCAATATCTGACCCACATAAAACACAAGCACAAACATCACCAACTGTAATATGGGGTGCGGTTTGAACTTCGCCTCACGCGCCGCGTCCGTGAAATGCTCTCCCTTAAAAATATTCTGCATAACAACCTCTCCCCTCCAACTGTTATCGTGTTATATACACAGTATAACACCTTTGGATAGATTTGTCAATAGGATAAACATTTTTTTCTTAAATAGTGTCTCCTCAAGAACCCATAAAGCCTGAAGCAAAGACAAAAACAGACA
>CAJULF010000048.1 GCA_910587135.1 uncultured Oscillospiraceae bacterium | reverse complement strand
GAGGTACTGTTATATGCCAGACAGGACTGAAAGTATTCTTGAACACATAGTCGAACGATGCGACGAGATCAAGGGAACATTGAAAAGACTTGACGATAACATTTCAAACTTTTTAAGCGATGGCGATTTTCAGCGATCCATATGCTTTAATTTGGCGCAGATAGGCGAAGAAGTGAAGCATCTTCCGATGGATTTCAGAGCACAATATCCACAGATATCATGGAAAAAGATTTGCGGGCTGCGCGATTTTATGGTTCACGCGTATGGCGATGTTAACTTGAATAGTATTTTTGAGGTCGCTCACGACGACGTTGACGAGCTAAAAACATTCTGTGAAGAATGGCTTAATCAAAATCAGAGTGACCTTGAAGCCGAGGACGATGAGGACGACGAAATGGAGCCGTAAGTTCTCACAATTAAATAACGAAAAGCACGGTTAAAAAAATCGTGCTTTTTTTGTTACAAAGCGAGGATAAATATGACAGAAAATCGGATAATAACAGGCGATGCGCTGACCGAGCTTCAAAAGCTGCCGAGCGGCAGCATAAACTGCTGTGTAACGTCCCCGCCCTATTACGGTCTTAGGGATTACGGCACAGCTGACTGGACAGGCGGCGACGTCAATTGTGACCATCACGGTAAGGCTCTGCGCACAAGCGAGCTTATAAACGAGCATTGAGGAACGGTGCTTGACCCGTTCACGGGAAGCGGTACAACGGGAATTGCCGCCAACGAAAACGGCAGAGATTTTTTGGGAATAGAGCTTAATCCGCGGTATAAGGAACTTGCGGAAATAAGAACACGGGAGGAATTATCATGTACAACAAAGTCATCATGATGGGGCGTATCGCGAACGACCTCGAGCTTAAAACCACGCCGCAGGGCGTGAGCGTCTGCACGTTCAGAATAGCGGTCGACAGGCGGTATCAGGCAAAGGGAGAGGAAAAGAAATCGGACTTTTTCAACGTTGTCGCTTGGCGAAGTCACGCGGAATTTGTCACGAAATACTTTTCAAAGGGACGTTCGATTCTGGTTGAGGGCGAATTTCAGACGCGCGGCTATACGGATAAAAACGGAAATCCCGCGACATGGCATGAGATCATCGCGGACAGACTGTGCTTCACGGGAGAGCCTAAGCCCAAAGCAGAAAGTGCTCCGCCGCCGGTACCGCCGCCTGTTCCGCCCGCTTCGCCGAACAGCAGCGCTCCCGCGGAAGTCGGAGATTATCCCGCGCTTGAGCAGACCGACGACGATTATCCCTTTTAAATAGGAATGATAGGTGCGGCATCATGTCGCACCTGAAATGAAATAAAGCTCAAGGGTACGAAGTGATTTCGTGCTCTTTTTTTATTGATAGGAGGTAGTTCAAAAATGATAAACCACGGAAACATATGCGATTTCAGCTTTTATGTCAGAGCGTTCGATACAAAAGAACACTATCGGAATTACGGTCAGCCCGCAACGGAATTATCGCTGCAGCAGGCTATGCGGGAATTTGAAAAGCGCTGCGTGGAAAATCCCATTTCGGTCAATACGGTGCTCGGTGTGAATTTTACCACCAAAAGGCGCGACCTCGAGCCTGCGGGAGTGGGGGCGGCGGACCTTATGCAGTGCGTGAACGGAAGATTGAAGCTATCTGAGGACTACAAGCTGTCCGAGGTGCTGTCGCGGGAATCGCTTATAGCGATAAATACCGTTGAGATGTTGGAGAGAGAACGCGGCAGACTGCAGCGTGTAAGCGATAATGCCACCGCAAAGTGCGCAAGGCTTATAAGCGACAACATATCCGGGCTTGACAGCCCCGACAAAATCAGCGCCTTTATGGGAGAAATGGCGGAGGAATTCGGAACCGAACGATGTAAAGCTGTTCTCGCAAACGCCCTGCATGGACAGGAGTCCGCCGAGGGGAGATCAGATCTTACAGATTATCTTGAAAACTCGTTCAGCGGCGAATACGACAAACGTTTTAATGTGTTTGCAAATACGGAACAGATATTCGGGCTTGCCGAAGCGCTTCGGGAATACGATCTGTCCGAGATTGAGAGCAAGCTCGTGCGGGCAGGTCTTGTGAACGGAGATGACAAACATGGTATAAGGGACAAAGCCAATGCCGTAGCCGGAGAAATCGAACGCCATAACGACCTTGAGGACAGCGGAGCGGTTGCCGACGATCAGTTGGAATTATAATTCCGGAGGTGGTTCAAAAATGATAACATCAAAAAAGTGCGCTTGGATCGCGGGACGGAGGATAAATGAAAATAAAATATAAAATTGCCATGTGCGTATTTCTGTTTATCGTGGGAACGGCGGTAAACGTGCTATGGTCAAATATGGTGAACGCCTCTATCAGAAAAATAAATCTGAGCGACGGTTTTTTCAGCATAGAAAATCTTATAGGGAATATTTTTTCGGACGAACAGCTGCGCAAACTGTTCGGCATTTTTGAATTGGTCGTCTTGCTTCTGTGCGGCTGTTATTTCTTTATGTCGCAGCGACCGTATCAGGCTAAAACCTTTAAGGTGACGAATAAAATCAAGATACCTATACCATACGGACAGGGACAGCACGGTACGGCGTGGTTTATGACGGATAAGGACAAGGAAAGGCTGTTTTCCTACGTTGAGCTTTCCGCCTTTTCCCCTGCGGTATCGGAGCTGTGCAGACGCGGCGACGAAAGATTTAAACGTATTGAAAGCGGACATGAAACAGAATCAAAAAAATCCGTTATAAATGAGAGGATAATAAAAGAAGGCGGCATAGTGCTTGCAAGAAACGAGCGCTCGGGCGGTGAAAGGCTGCCGTGTATCACGGAGGACGTTCATACGCTTACAATAGGCGCGACGCGCTGCGGCAAATCCCGCTGTCTTGTTATACAATCCATCTGTACCCTTGCTCTTGCGGGCGAGGGTATTGTCGCAAACGACCCCAAAGGCGAGCTTTATCACTATACGCACGAATTGCTTGAAAGCCTTGGATATACGGTTCGGGTAATGGATTTCAATTCGCCGAAAAAATCTGACAGATACAATCCCCTGCAGATGATTATAGACGCGTATAACGACGGCAGAGTCGATGACGCGCAGACCTACGCGTGGGATTTCGTAACGTTTATAGTTGAAAAGAACGAGCATTCCGAGCCTATATGGACAAACGGTGAAATGGCGGTAGTAGCCGCAGCCGTGCTATGCGTGGTGTGCGACAATAAGGACAGACCCGAATATCAGAACCTCACCAACGTCTATGAGTTTATCGCGAATATGTGTAAGACCGTTAATAAGGTCATGCCGATAGACGCGTATATGCAGAAGCTGCCCGACGGACATCCGGCAAAATCGCTTATATCCATAGCGAAGATAGCGCCGGACAGAATGGGCGGCTCCTTTTATACCTCGGCGCTTACAACGCTGAGATTATTTGTCACCAACGATATGTACCTTATCACAAGAGAGTCCGAGTTTTCTCTTGAGGATTTCGGGAAAAAGCCTAAACAGGCGCTTTTCTTTATCCTGCCGGATCAGAAAGCAACGTTTTATCCGATAGTTACCCTGCTTGTATCACAGCAGTATGAGCAGCTTGTCACCTTTGCGAAGAAATGCGGAAACAGACTTCCCCACCGCGTCAATTTCGTTCTGGACGAATTCGGAAACTTTGCCGCCATCACGGATTTTCAGATAAAGATGACCGTTGCGGGCGGCTATGGGATACGCTGGAATCTGTTTATTCAGGACTTTAATCAGCTTATAGACAAATACGGACAGGAGGTCGCGGGAATAATCCGCGGCAACTGTCATTACTGGATATACCTTGCTTCGCTCGATTTCAACACAAGAGAGGAAATATCCAAAAGCATGGGCAGCTACACCACGTCCACATATTCACTGGGCGGTACGATACAGAAATACAGTTCTCCGTCATCATCAACCAATATTCAGCTGTCGGAGCGCAAGCTGATGCTGCCCGAGGAAGTGGGTAAGATAGAGCGACCGTATCAGATTGTGCTCTCACAAAACTCGCCCGCGATAATGACAGCGCCCGACCTATCCAAATGGCTATATAACCGAATGCTGGGACTGGGGAGCAAGCCTCACAATACCAAACTCATAGAGGCAGACGAGGACGCGCGCCTCGAAAGAGGGGGTTATGAAACGGAACGGCTTGTGTGGAAACCTTGGTTGGATAACGCCGCCAAAGAGGAACAGCCCGAACAGGCGGCGGGATCGGATCGGGGATTACATAGAACACCATTTTTCAGAAAGGGGGGGATATAGTGAAGAAAATAATGAAAAAACTGTACGCTTTGCTGATGTCGCTTGCAATAAGCACCGTCACTGCGAGAAACGCATTTGCCGCGGGAAATATTGCAGACTCGGTCGCGGTAACGGGTACCAAAAAACTTATTGATGACGTTACAACCGCGGCTTTGGTCATTGCACCCGTCATAGGCGTGGTTCTTATTGTCTATTTCTGTATACGCCGCAGCGCGGCTGATGAAATGGATCAGAAGAAATGGAACAACCGAATTGCCACGGCTGTTGTTTCGATAATTGGTGCAGTATTAGCTACCAGTTTACTTAATGTTGTCGTCAGCTATTATTCTTCTTAAAGGAGGCGGGAGATATGTTACATACCTCGGGGCTGCCGCCCTGAAAAAACAATCATGACAGTAAAAGCATGAACGGACATAGAGGAGGTATTTTATGAAGATTTCATGCGAACCCAAGAACGTCAGACTGACGGAAAAGGGCAATGCCAAAGCATTAGCAAGCATAACGCTTGACGATGCGTTTGTTGTCAGCGGCTTAAAGGTTATGGACGGAGCCAAAGGCTTGTTTGTGCAGATGCCGTCCCAGAAAGGCATAGACAAAGACGGAAACGAAAAGTATTACGATACGGCGTTTCCGCTCAGTAAGGAGTTGCGCGGCGAGATAAACAGTGTTGTACTCGACGCATATCAGGGTAAGCTCAACGAGCTGCAGCAGGGAGCGCAGAAGCGCGACGAAGCTCCGCAGCAGTATGACAGCACACCCGAAGAAGAATTTGAGGACAACGGTCCCGAAATGAATTGATTGACAGGAGGATTTATCCAATGAATAAGATTAACAGCAAAATCACAGTTAAGGCACTGGCAGCACACGAGGCAGCGAGAGAAAAGGCTCTCGCGATCAAGGCGATTATGGCGGATAAGCGCGGCTCGGTATCCGAGCACGCTATCGTTATTATAATCGGCGTTGTACTCGGCGGACTTCTGCTTGTGGGACTTATCGCGTTGATGAACAACGTTATTATGCCGTCTACCGAGTCACAGGTAACGTCCATGTTCGGTATGGCACCGTAATCGACGTACTTCCCTTTAACCCGAGCCGCGGCATTGTCCGCGGCTCAATTCGGGAAAGGAGGTTTTTTTGACATTTATTTTAACTACGCTTATTATAGCACTTATAAGCGGAATTGTGTCGGTATTTGCAAACGATACTATGCTGAACGCATTGTATTTTATGGTTTTCGACAGCGGGCAGTTTTTCGCGGACTCCACAGGTGTAAATTTCTTTTCAATACTTATGCCCGTGACCTACGGTGTCGGAATAAGCCTTATAATACTGAAATTTCTGAAAAAGATGTTCGACGTATACGTCTTGTGGACGGACGGCGATCCCGACGCCGATCCTATGCTTCTGATGATGAATTTCATCCGCGCTGTCGGAACAGCTCTTATTTTTCAATGGCTCTATGGCTTGTTTGTGGATATTTGCCGCGAAATAACCGATACAATAATCTCCACAATAAGTGACAACACGAACTTTACGCAGGAATGGATAACGGGACTTGCGTCCGGAGGTATTGTTCCGGCTCTGGCAGGACTGATATTCTTTATCTGTTTTCTTATATTGCTGTTTTCGTTTATTTCGCGCGGAATAGAAATGATGATAATGGTCGTCGGCGTTCCGCTTGCCTGCGTGGGACTGTTGGACAACGATAAGGGTATTTTCAAGGGATATCTTAATCAGATCGTAAAAGCCTTTGTCACAACAATAGTACAGATAACATTGTGCAAAATCGGGATCACGCTCATGCTCGGCGCGACGTTCACGACCACTATGAACATAGTAATGGGCATAGGCTGCATGATATCGGCGATATCTATCCCGAAGCTGATGCGCGAATTTCTTGTGCCTACGGGCGGCGACGGAAAAGTCGGAAATACGGTATTCCAGTCGGTGCATACCGTATCGCTTGTGAAATCCATATTGAAGTAGGTGAGCAGATATGGAAACGCTTAATAATTTAAGCCGCGTTCTGCAGGGACTTATACTGGCAGGGCTTGCGATGCGGGTGGTCGTATGCATGATAAAGCTGACGCATGAGGAAGAAGAACAGGCGAGGTATAAAAAACGCATAAGGAATTGCATTATTGCCGCGATTATAACACAAATTATTTTCATAATCAAAGATTTGCTTGTAAGCTATCTCGGCAGCGGATATTAGGGAGGAATTATGGATAACGAAAACGAAAAGCTGTACATACCCTATGGCTTATCAACGGAGCAGGAGCTGTTCACGGGCTTCGGGAAAAGAGAAATGAAGCAGTGCGCGGTCGGCATAGCCGCTTTTGGAATACTCGCGGCGCTGCTGTATATAATTACCGCGCAGGTCGGGGCAATAATTTTTACTCTGCTTCTCGGAATATCGGGAAGCATAATGATGTGCCGCAAAGACCGGAACACGAGAATCTCCGTTATAGGACAGATCGCAAACATGGTGCGCTTCTCAAAGGGACAGAAGAAATACAGATATGTGTACAAATCGTCATGGCTCTGACCGTATTTGCCGCGCTTGTAATATATCTCACACACGTTTCCCGAGTGGATATCGAGCGCCGCGAGATCAGCAATGCCGCACCGATAATAGTTATCATGTCAAGTCCGTTTCTTACGGAGCTATGTTTTAAAGACAGGGCAGCAGGATTGATTGCGGTATTTGTTCCAATGCTGATAATAAGCCTGCGCTTGGGTATCGGTATGGGAGATGTAAAGCTCATGTCCGCGTTTGGCTTTGTGATGGGGGCTATCCCCGCATATCTGATTCTGCTGTTGGCTTTGTCGGCGGCACTTTGTATTGGGAAAATAAGAAAAACACACAATGATGAAATACCGCTCGCGCCGTATATTTGCGTGTCCGCGGGTGCGGTTTATGTATTGGAGGTAATATTTAATGCTTAAAAACAGGACTCTTATCGGCATTGTGCTGATAATAATCGCTATCGGCTTGTGCTTTGGCATAAGCCCGCTTTTTAATGTACTGCTTGCGCAGAAAACCACGGTAATACGTTTGTCAACGGATATACCGCAGGGCGCTCAGATAACCCCGCAAATGCTTGAGGCTGTGGAGGTCGGAACGCTCAATATACCCGAAGAAACGCTTGTTAACCCCGAACAGATAGTCGGAAAGTATACGGTGGCGGCAATGTTCAAGGGAGATACCTTTACCGCCGCAAAGCTGTCGGATACGATAGACACCTCGGACAGCCTTTTAAGGCAGCTTGCCCTGGGTGAAACGGCGATGTCCGTCACGATACGCTCTCTTGCGAACGGTCTTTCGGGAAAATTACAGCAGGGAGATATAATACAGATAGTATCCGTTGATGAGGACGACACGGCACAGGTTTATGAGGAGCTTCAATATGTCGAGGTGCTTGCCACAACGGCGGACAACGGCTCGGACGACACATACAGAGCCGATGAAGTAAACGCCATCGAAGATGAGGACGGTGAGCAATCGGTGTACGCGACGGTTACCGTTATATTGCAGGACAGATTGCAGGCGCTCCGGCTTGCGGAATGCGAAAACACCTCGCTTCATGCCGTGTTTGTATGCCGCGGGGACGAAAATCTTAAAAGCGAGTATCTTGCGGCGCAGATGAGTGTGCTTGCGGGCAATTACGGAGAAACCTCGGAATCATCCGAATCTGCGGAGTCGTATGAAACCGACGAAACCATTTATGATGAGGGGAGCGGGGAAAGCAATGGCTAAGAAAATAATCGCCGTATACGGCAGCAGCGGCAGCTACAAGACCACAACCGCGATAGCTCTCGCCCACTATATTTCCAAAACCGACCCAAAGGCAAATATAATCCTTGTGGGAACGGACACTACAAAGCCGATACTTCCGCTTATAGCGCCGAACGAAAAGAAATTCAAAGGCTCAATCGGATACTGTCTGTCGGCTGTCAGCTTTGAGCAGGATATTCTTTTCAAAAATATGTATATGGCGACGGACAAAATCGGCGTTCTCGGATATAATATCCGCGAAAACGCCAACACCTACCCCATTGTATCCAGTGACCGCATTGACGATATGTACACGGTCCTGCGTCAGTCCGCGGATTATACGATAGTCGACTGTACCTCGGATATAACCTCGGCGCGGCTAACGTCGCAGGCTATAATAAAGGCGGATAACACAATAGAGCTTATAACGGCGGATTTGAACGGCGTAGTTTTCAATTCCTCGCAGGAATCCGTTTTGCAGTCCGAGCAGTACAGATACCGCAGCTTTATCCGCCTTGTTTCTCTCGACAACCGATTCTCGCAGGACGTGAACGCGGTAAAGGCGGCTCTCGGTGCGATCTCGGGCGAAATGCCCTGCTGCACTAAAGCCGCCGAAGCGTTCAATCAGGGAACGCTTATCACAAACGGCGTTTCCGACAGGACGTACAATAATGTTCTGAAATCCATCTATAAGCTGATTGAGGAAGATTAGTTTGAAAATAAATTTTCAAACAACAAGTTTTTTCCTTTTCGGACGTTCGTCCGAAATTTTGCTTTCGCAAAAACGTAAAAAACTCGAAAGGAGTAATGCTCCCTTGCGGGAGCGTAATTATCATTATGGCTAATTTTTTGAAAAAGAAAAAAAGTCCCGAAACCGACGCTGTTTCAGAGCAGGAAGCGCCCGAAGCCAAAAAGAAAAAACGCGGCAAAAAAGAAAAAGGCGTTATTGAAAAGGTAGCCGACGCTAAGAATGTAAAAGAAGTAGAGCGCGAATATCTTACCTTTGATAATCTGCTTAAAAAGGTGCAGCAGCATATGTCCTCAAAGTACGCGGTAGAGCTGTACGACTCCGAGCAGAGGGCTGCTATGAAAAAGCTGATAGAGCAGTACATGAAGGACAATAACTACTATGTCCCCAATATGACATTAGGAGATGTATCCGAGCGCCTATACGTCGAGATGGCGGAATACTCATTCCTCACGGCATATTTAAGGCGAACGGATATAGAGGAAATAAATATAAACGCGTGGGACGATGTTCAGATCATACCCGCCCGCGGAAAGCCCTTTAAAAGTCCCGAACATTTTAAATCCGCAACACACGCTATCGACGTAGTAAAGCGTCTGCTGCACAACAACAAAATAACCTTTGACGCTTCAAAGCCCATTGTTACCGGATTTCTCGGACACAATATCCGTATAACCGCTACGCATACGGTGGTTGTCGGGGAGAGCACAGGCGTTTCCGCTTCGATCCGTATCGTAAATCCCGCCAAAATAACGAGCAGCCAGTTCATTGATAATAACACCTGCACCGAGGAAATGTATAATTTCCTTGTGGACTGCTTTATTCATGGTATCTCACAGGTATACGCGGGAGAAACAGGCTCCGGCAAAACCACATTTATGGCGGATATTATGTCGCATTTTCCCGATTACAAGCGCCTTATAACCATTGAGGAAAAGGTGCGTGAGTTTAATCTTATCAGGCGGGACGGCGAGGGTAACGTGCTCAATAACGTAGTACATCTTGTAACGCGTGAAACGGACGACCCGTCAAAGGACGTAACTATGCAGCGATTGCTGACCGCCTGCCTTACAATGCACCCGAACGCGCTTTGCGTAGCCGAAATGAAATCCAATGAAGCATGGGAAGCGCAGGAAGCGGCAAGAACGGGACACACTGTGCTTACCACTACTCACGCGTCCTCAACACACGGAATATATTCCCGACTTGCCACGCTTTGTCTGCAGAAGTACGCGGAGGTACCCTATGATATTATTATATCCCTTGTTGCCGAAGCGTTTCCGTTGGGGATATATATGAAACAGCTTGAAGACGGCTCCCGCCGCCTGATGGAGATCGCAGAATGTGTTCTTACGGGACACGGTGAATACACGACCCGTTCTCTGTATCGTTTCGATATTGTTTCCGAGGAAAAGAACGCTGACGGCAGCATTGAAATCAACGGACGCTTCGTAAAGGCTAACCCGCCGACGGACGCGTTTATGAAACGGCTGAGAGATAACGGAGTTTCCGCTCGGCGGCTTTCGGTTTATGGGGGGAATTAAAATGAGAATATTTTATTTTCTTGCCGCCGTTCTTGTTTCGGCGGCGATAGTTATTCTGTTGGGACTTACCCCCGACCGCATAAGCGCGGATATCATGTCGCTTATGCACCGCGACAGAAGTCTGAAATATAAGGTTGACCTTGCGCAGGGAAAGGTGCGGAAATCCCGTATGCAGAAGCTGTTTGACAATATCGTTCACGCGCTTGCCGCAACGCATTCCGAAAGCAAATTCGCGCTGCTTATGACCGCGGCGGTCATCGGCGTATGCGGCGGATTCCTGATAGGCGCTCTTACCTCCAACGTTCTGGTGGCGGTAATAGCGACAGCGATCGGCTGTGTGACTCCTTACATATACGTCAAGCTGCTGCTTACTAACTATAAAAAGCGTATTTCCGAGGAACTTGAAACGGCGCTGTCCATAATCACGACAAATTATATCTCTAACGGCGATATAATTTACGCGGTTGAGCAGTCGGTCGAGCATATCAATCCGCCCGTTCAGTACGCGTTCAAGAAATTTCTCGGTATGTCAAAGCTCGTAAGCTCCAACGTAAAAATGGCGATAGAACAGCTGAAAGACGAAATCGATAACGAGATTTTTCACGAGTGGTGCGATACGCTGATAGAATGCCAGGACAACAGCACACAAAAATTCTCCCTGCAGCCTCTGGCGGCGCGGCTCTCGGATATCCGCATAGTAAATGCGGAGCTTAAAAATATGCTTATGCAGCCGCGCAAGGAGTGCTTTACGATGATAGGACTGGTGCTTGCTAACTATCCGCTTATATTTTTCCTTAACGCTGACTGGTTCTCCGTTCTTACCGACACATTCCTCGGGCAGGTCGTGAATTGTGTGGTGGCAATAACTGTTATAATTGTGGTTGCCCTCACCTACAAGTACACTCAGCCAATCGAGTATAAGCGATAAGAGGTGAAAAAATGAGTATATATAATATTCTGCTGACAGCAATGATATTCGCAGTCTGCGCGTTTTTATGCGGCGGCGTATATTGTTTTCTTCTGATCCTGCTTAAAATACCGTCAAGCAAGACTACAAGGGCAATAAGGTCTGTCGGCTCGCGCGGTCGTCCGACTCCCGTAGGATATGTTCAGACCTACAACAACATTTCCCTGTTTGTTTCAAAGCTGCTGCCAATGAGCGAATACAAGCGGCAGACAATGGCGGCAAATCTTAAGATAGCGCATATATCCCTGCCGCCGGAACTGTATGAAGCCCGCGCTCTGGTAAAGGCGGCGGGCTATGCTCTGCTTGCATTGCCTATGTACGGCATGGCGGCGCTTGTTACAATGAGTATGTCGGGAGAGCTTGCAAGAATTATTCCGCCCGTTTTAGCCGTTATGATGGTGATTGTGGGAATATTGCAGTATACCAACTCGCGTGAGAAAATATCCGAAGCCATCAAGCAGAAGCGGGAGCAGATCGATATGGATCTTCCGAGATTTGTCTACGCCATATCGCAGGAAATACAGATGGATCACAACGTTCTGGCGATACTTGAAAAGCACAAAAACAATTTCTCGGAATATTTCCGCGAGGAACTGGAGATAACCATTGCGGATATGCGCTCGTCCAACTGGGAGGCGGCTCTTACGCGATTTGAGGGACGTATAGGGAGCACTCACCTGTCGGAGGTCACGCGCGGGCTTATAGAGATGGTTCGCGGCAGCGATACGCACATCTACTGGGAAAATCTTACGATACGCTTCTCGGAATACCAGAAGCAGCAGCTTAGAAATATTGCCCTGAAAATTCCGCCCAAAATAAACCGTATGTCAATGATCCTGCTGTTTGTTATGCTGCTTCTTTATGTGGTGGTTCTCGGCACGACGATGTTTGACAGCTTCGGCGTCCTGTTCGGATAGGAGGGATATGATGAAACGCTTTGAGCGCCTTTTGAAAAATCGCGGAAACTCATACGTCGGAATTACGATATTCGTTATGGTAATGATGATGGTGCTTGTGTTTATTATGAATGTCGCGCCTGTTTTCCTGCTGAAAATGAAAATGGACACCTACGCGCAGGAGCTCTGCCGCGAAGCCGAGATAGCGGGCAGGATAGGCAGCGAGGTCAATACCCGTCTCGCGCGGCTGAACGAAAGTACGGGACTTTCTCCCGATGTAACATGGTCTGCGTCGGGAAAAATACAGATAGGAAATACCTTTACCGTGACCGTTTCGGCGCAGACGGATTTTTCCTTTTTCATTTTTTCGGGAAATCCCATAACAATCGCTTCGACCGCCGAGGGTACTTCGGAGGTGTTCTGGAAGTGATGGAAATGACGCGATTGAAATTTCTGAAAAGGAAAAAGGGCTTTTCCTATGTGATGACCGCCGTTTGTCTTATCGCCGTTCTGCTTATAGGAACGGGAATATTTGAAGTGATACGGATAAACATAGCGGCGGCAAACGTGCGCGACAAATTTGAGGACGCTATTATCGCCACCTCTGTGTCCAACTATGCGCAGATGTATCAGGACGTGCGGGAGAGCCACGCGGCTACATACAGCTACAACGGCTCACGATGGATAGAATGCAACCGCACAACGCGCTCTCAGATTTCCGATTATATGCAGAACGCAATGAGCCGCGGCGAAATCGCGCAATGCACCATCAGGTCGATAGATTTTACCGTTACGCCCGCCGAGCTTGCGCCCTATGACACGGATACGGCGGAGAAATTCTCCGTAGAGGGTACTATGAAAGTGGAAATCCCCTACAACTTTGCTTGGGGAAGTCTGCCGCCTATGGAGTTTACTTTGAATGTTAAGTCCACATGGCGGGCTAAATTCTGATTGGAGGAAAAGATGAACTACCCTAAATATGTAAGAACGTTTGACGGGTATATAGGAACGTTTCAACATCTTGATTTCGGGGAATTCCCCGTTTACAGATTCCCGGGCGGTGACAGGATCGCGGACGATTGGGAAATAGCCAACGGCAGGGATAACCGTGATTTTCCGCCGATTATTGTATATTCGCTCAACCAAAGCGGTATCAGCGAATCCTACCGCGCAAACGAAGATATGGATATAGCCAAAGCGTTGGCATACAGTAAAACGCTTGCCCCATTTGCCGAGCTGCGCGAGCATGGTTCGCGCGTTGAATACGCGGACGCGGTATATATGGCGCAGCAGGGCAAGGCAATTGAAATAGATTTCGATTTTGACAGCGGCAAGGTGGAAATAGGCTTTGGAAAAGAAGCCGACGACAGTACCCGCATTGCTGTCGGCTCTTTAGATAATATCCCCGAGATATTTGACAAGCTCTATGAAACGTTCGGGGATATTCCCGAAGTAATCGAGCCAAAAATAATCGACGGGGAGGAGGGAATGTGGAAAACAGCGGACGCGAGTATCATAAACGGTGACTTCTATCGTGAGCTTTGGAGCGAAAATTACGGCAGGGAGAAGGTACCTCATATCTACATAGACGAGGCAGAAGAAGTCCGAGAGGAACACGAGATTCTGTTTAAAGCGGACAAGGCGCTTGATCTGCAGAAAAAATGTATTGCTTTCTCTGCCGTTTCCCTTGACGGAAGCGATCCTTATTTTACGGGAAGATACATAAGCTCTCTCGAGGATTTGGAGGACGAGGAATGGTTCGGCGAGTACTGCGACAGATGTGACGATGGTGCCAATGTTCTGGCAGAGGTAACATATTATACAATGGGAGCTTCCGCGGAAAGTGAAAGAGCCGACGAACGGCAGATTGAATATCTTAACGAGCACCGCGGGGATTGGGACGTTATTGAAACTATCGCAGACGCGGCTGAAAGCAGGAGTTTTTATGTGGATATAGGGCACGGCGAGGAAGATGACGAGGATTTCGACTGCGAGCCGTAGGTGCGGCATCATGTCGCACCTTAATTTATTTTTGCACAACATTGAAGGTCATAAAGCACGATCAAAATGTCGTGCTTTTTTGTGGAGGATAAGCTATGAACAATTATGATTATTCGCCTGATTTCCAGTGCGACCAGACAGGCGGAGTGCCGACGCGGTTAGTTGTTGATTGGGACAAAGAGATTGCGTGGTTGGAGCTGAACGATTCGCTGCCGCCTGTTCCCGATTTTGAAGCGGCGTGGAAAGCTGCGGAAAATGCTTGTGTTGAGTGGGGCAAGCGGACTTGCCGCGACGCCGC
The DNA here is from genome assembly GCA_910587135.1 of uncultured Oscillospiraceae bacterium. Taxonomy (GTDB): domain Bacteria; phylum Bacillota; class Clostridia; order Oscillospirales; family Ruminococcaceae; genus CAG-115. The sequence goes on along the minus strand of CAJULF010000048.1, from coordinate 6,196 downwards.
TGATTATAACAGACTTCTGAAATGCTTGGGCGAGGACGCTTTTCAAACCGCAAGCATAGATGAATATGACGAAGAAGATGACGAGGATTATGACTGTGAGCCGTAGGTGCGGCAGGCAGAAGCTGCCCCCAGCATGTCGCACCATTTCAGATGGAGGAAAAAATATGCAGATAGTAATAGCCGTAATAGTGCTTGCCTTGTGTGGCGGGTTTATGCTGTGGTTTAAATACAGCGAGGACAAGAAACGTAAGAAGCGCGACAGCGATGATGAGCGCGAAGCCGCCGCAAAAGCTGCCGCGCAGGACTTTATAAACGCAAAGGATTTAGGCGAAAACTGCCTTTATACTCTTGACAACAACGTATTCGCGTTTGTGAAAATAGAGGGCTTGTGTCTTGAGCTTTTCAGCCGTAATGACCAGAAGCGCCTTTGCCACACAATAGCGACCCTATTTTCGGGCATACGTTATCCCTGTAAATATATATCCGTATCCCGTCCCGTAGATATTTCAAAATCTCTGCAGGAGTATGAGGAACTGTACGAAAACGCTGAGGAAGGCGGCAGGAAAACTCTGCTCCGTAATGAAATGAAAGAGCTTGCCGATATGGTAATGTCGGGCGAAACGCTTGAACGTCAGCATTACTTTGCCGTCTGGGGCAATGTCAGTAAAATCGGTGAAAAGGATATTGTCAATCGGGCAAAGGAAATTGCGAAAATGTTTGAGGATAACGGAGTGCAGACCATTCATGCCGAGGTGGTTGACCGCAAAGGGATTGTGCGTTTGTGCAACCTTATAAACATTCCCGCTTATGTTCATATCGAGAGCACGGATATCGACGAAACCATGTCGGTGCTTTCGGGAAATTAAGGAGGATAATATGGCTCTTGATTTTTTTACAAAAGAAACTGCCTGTCACAAAATCTATGTTGATTTTGTCAGCAGACTTTCAAACGGCGAATACCGCACAGGAGAACGCCTGCCAAGCTGCATGACTGTTGCCGGAAAATATAATGTGTCAAAATCAACGGCACATAACGCATATAGGCGGCTTGAAAGCGACGGATATATAATCTTCACCCGCACGGGAACGTTTGTAGCGGATATAAGCGGACTTTCCCCGCATACAAGCCTTGCGGAGCTGCTTATCGATACGATAGAACACGCCAGGCAGAACGGCATTTCCGATGAGGATATTACGGGAGCGCTTGAAATTCTGATGGAACGCTATTGCTGATGATATTATTGAAAGGAAAAAAGTTTTATGGCTAAAAAGCAGGAGGTACAAGTGCGGGTAAATCCCGCGCTTCAAGCTAATATAACACCGATAGGGCTTGAGTTTGAGCGCAATCAGCTTATGCTCGGCGAGAATTACTGCCGGATATACTCTATAATAAGATACCCGTCCGAATGTGACTATGGCTGGCTTGCAAAGCTCACAAACATACCGGGTACTATCGTTTCCATAAATTATGAGCCGCTTGACAACAGTACGCTTATAGGAACGATGTCCAAAAATATAAGTCTTAACCGCGGACAGGAGTTGTCCACCAAAGACCCGTTGGAACGGCAGCGCTGCAAAAAGGCTGCGGACGACGCGGAGAAAATAATGCGGCAGATGGATCAGCTCGGCGAGGTCATCGGCGCATGGAACACCGTAATAATGGTGCTTTCGCGAGACAAAGAGGACTTTCAAAACCGCTGTACCCGCGTTGAAAGTATCGCAAATACTCTCGGCTGTAAGGTGAGAATACTCTCAAATCTTCAAAAGGAGGGCTATCAGCAGCTTTCGCCCACATATACGCAGAACAAACAAATAGCAGAAATATCAAGCCGCCCATTCCCCGTAAGTACCTTTGTGGGCGGTTTTCCTTTTGCTTCCGGCAGCTTCAACGACGGCAGCGGCTCTTATATAGGAAAGGACAGCGACGGCGGTATTATAATGCTTGATTTATGGAAGCGCGACGACAAGCGCACCAACAGTAATATTACTGTTGTGGGAACATCGGGTACGGGTAAATCCACATCAATAAAGCATATTATATCGTCGGAGTATGCCCGCGGTACGAAAATAATCGTTATCGACCCCGAGGGCGAATATAGGGATTTATGCCGCAATCCGCTTATAAACGGCGATTGCATAGACGTTGCGGGCGGAAGCGGAGGACTTATAAATCCGCTTCAGATACGTCCCGTTGCCGCGGAGGATGGCGATGAAAACGCGGATGAAAAAGATATAAAGAAAGACCTCACGATACATCTTAAAACGCTTGAAACGTTCTTTCAGCTGTATATTCCGTCAATGGACGACAGACTGCGGGCGCTGCTGAATAAATCCCTTGTGGATCTGTACGCAAAATTCAAAATCACATGGAATACGGACGTTACAAACTTCCGCAATACCGACTATCCCACAATGAGCGATTTATACGATCTGGTATCCGAAAGAGCGTCGGAGGAAAACCGAAACGCCGAACATTACGACACGCTGCTTACATACCTCGAGAGCGCGGCAAACGGCGCGGATCACGGTATGTGGAACGGGTACACGACAATAAATCCGAAATCGGGCTTTATTGTGCTCGATACAAAATCTCTCGTTCAGATGAGCGGTACCGTGCTTGCCGCGCAGTATTTCAATGTTTTGTCATGGTGTTGGGAGCAGATAACGCGCAATCCAAAGGAACGCATAATGCTTGTCGCGGACGAGTGCTGGACCATGATAGACCCCCGCGTACCTCAGGCGCTTGAATTTATGCGTAACGCTGAGAAGCGTGTGCGTAAATATGAAGGCAGTATCGTTGTCGGCACACAATCCATAAACGACTTTCTTGACCCGTCGATAAAGCTGTGCGGGCAGGCGGTGCTCGATCTCCCCACATATAAGCTGCTTTTCGGCGTTGACGGTCAGTCGCTCATAGAAACAAAGGAAATATTCAATCTGAACGACGCACAGTACGACCTTATAGCTTCAAATCAGCGCGGAGTTGCGCTGATGAAGGTAGGCGCACAGGCAGTCAAGGTGCGCTTCGCGCTTTCAGAAGAACGGCTTGCTATGTTCGGCAAGGGCGGTGGGCGGTAAAGTGGAATTGCAGTATGAAATTTTAGATGATGATACCGTAAGAATAATTAAAGCAGCCGTATCAGATGACGAACTTGAAATAACTATCCCCGAAACGTATCAGGATAAGAAAATCAGTGAAATAGGACATGAAGCATTCAGCGGGCTGACACGCATAAGAAAAATAACATTGCCCGAGAGCATACGCTCGATTGGAAATTGTGCGTTCAGCGAATGCCGCAACCTGACTCTGATCAATATTCCCGAAAAAGTTGCGGAGATAGGAGTAAACGCGTTTGACCACTGTGATATGCTTGAAGCTATCTCCTTACCCGACAGCATAACCTGCATAAAAGCGTGGACGTTTTATTACTGCGAAAGTTTGAAAGAAGTGAAAGCCGGCGGCTCGCTTCGTGAAATAGGTCAATGCGCATTTGCTTATTGCCGGCGGCTTCGGCACTTTGATATACCTGACAAAACACTTGTCATAGGCGACAATGCATTTGTGGAATGTTTAAGCTTGAGAGAAATCACAATTCCAAACGGTGTCACACATATAATGAACGGTGCCTTTGCTTACTGCTATCGCCTCAAAACCGTAAGACTTTCGGACGGTTTAAGAAAAATCGGCGCAAACGCCTTTAAGAGTTGTGTTAAACTGGAAAAGGTACAAATACCCGACACCGTTACCGTTCTGAATAAAAGCGCTTTTGAGGATTGCTTAGCGCTTTCTTTTAAGTCAAAGCTTTCAATAGCAAAAAGAAAAAGATATATCCTCAAATCACAGGGAGGTTAAAATATGGCAATAAACCCCAAACTGATACAAGTCGCGGCAAAGGTTCTGATGAGCGAGAAAACGCGCAAGCTGATTTTATACGCGGTATTTATTTCTCTCGGCTTGATAATGATTATCGCGGTGACATTTTCGGGGCTTATCAGCGGACTGCTCGATATTGCACAGACAACCGACCTCAAAAACCACTGGCAGTATATGCGCGAATGTCTGAGCGACGTGCTCTCGGGAATGGAGGGAGAGATCGACAACGAGGTAAAGGCGGAGGTTTACGATTTCATGCCAGACTTCTCCGTCAATCTTTCCAAAGCCGCTATAAACAGCGGCTTTGACGGAAACAGCCTTATTCTGTACGACAGCGAAGAAATGGATATTGCTGAAAGAGAAATGAAGCGATATGCCGACGAGCTTCGGCGGATAGCTGACGCGAACGAACTCGACGAATATCTTCTCGCCTATGAGGACGCGGATATTTCTTTTTCAGATATATCCTCAATGAAATTCAGCGAGGACAGCGGCATAGACGGTATCAACGAATATCCCGACGGAATAAAAGCCTTTCTGTATAACCGCGCTATGGAGCAGATGCCGCGGTATGAATATCTTTTTGAGGAAACGACCACCGAGGACGGACGACCCTGCACAATGCAGACCCTTAACGTTATCTCTCCGGACGGCGGCGTTCAGACAGTAGAATATATCTGCATAGGCGGCGGTTCGATTTATCTGCCGCATTTTCTCGCGATGTATAACGTGCGGCAGACGCGGGAATTTCTCTTAGCTGTCGAAAGTCATGAAGCCGAGGATATAGACAAGCAGATCGAGAAAGCGGTTGGGGATATCCCCGAAACCGCGGAGGACGCGGAGAAATACATACAAGGCGCGTGGGAGGGCATTACGGACGGTAAGGGTGCTATAAAGCTGAATGTTTTTGAGGTATCCAATCTCACCTCACTGCTTGAAAATGCGGTCACAGACGGGAATATGGCTATTACCACCGAGCGTACTGACAACAAGCTGACAATAACTCTTGAATCCCCCGCCGAGGAAATGTGGGTAGATATATTCGAGATAGACGATGAAATAACCGACTATGTGGAAGAAGCGCAGAAAGTGGTCGAGCTTGCTTTGGAGGACGCGGAGATACCCGAAGAAGAGTGGACTTTATCCCTTGACGCTGCTGTTCAGGCGGCTTTGTTCGTGTATTTTGAGGGATTTTTTGAGCTGCCCGTTGACAGCTCCGATCTTGCCCGCGGTACCAACGGTATTTTGTCGCAGTGCGGCGACATATCCGATATCCACAGCTACAAATACGGCTCCAAAGAATACGGAGTCCCCGAAAAAGGTATAACTCTGGAGCTTGCGGACGGCGAAACACCTGTATATGCAAATCTCTTGAACTGCGGAAACTGCATTGTTGACGCTGTTATTTATGATGTGTGGGATATGGAGAATGGCGGACATTACGTTGAAACCGTCAAGGAGAGCCGTGTTTTCAATTACAGCGCTGTTACCATCGCCTATATTATAGACACGGACGTTTTTGAGGAAGAATACGGCTTTCCGTTTCCGTCGATAGACGGAGTAACGGGCGGCGGCACAATAACGCTGTTCCTTGAATTTACCTGCCTTGACAGCGTTAATGTAAGCGAGCTTGATATAGGTTATTCGATTTATGATATTTTCGGCAGCGGGGATATTCTTGCGGGATATTCACACAGCGGAGAGTACAGCAGTGAACGTGACGCGGGAAACTGGCGGCACGACCTCGACCGTGACGAATATATTCCGCACGTCGGGATAAAGACCTATTTTATGAGCGGTGAGGTATATGTTGATCCGCCGAACGGAGTGCATACTTACGGCGGTCCGAGCGCTAAAAATATAGGTGTTCCCGCTAATCCGCGGCTCTGGTTCAAGGGCTTCAGAACGGATATGAGCGATGAGCTTATGGCTACTCTTATTGCGGCAGAGCCGTGATGATCTTTTTCAGGCGTGGCGAGTTGGGGGCAGCTTCTGCCTGCCGCAATATGATATATATTTAAAGGAGAACCTAAATGACACATGAACTTATAGCGGACAATTTTGCGGGCGGCGGCGGAGCCTCAACGGGGATAGAGCTTGCGATCGGAAGACCCGTTGACATAGCGATAAATCACGACCCCGACGCGATTTCAATGCACCAAATAAACCACCCGCGCACAAAGCACTACTGCGAAAGCGTCTGGGACGTAACCCCCGCCGAAATATGCGGCGGAAATCCGGTGGGGCTGATGTGGCTCTCGCCCGACTGCAAGCACTTTTCCCGCGCAAAAGGCGGAAAGCCCGTTGAGAAAAAGGTGCGCG
>CAJULF010000047.1 GCA_910587135.1 uncultured Oscillospiraceae bacterium | reverse complement strand
AAAAAACTCGTTTTTTTTGAGAAAATTGTGTAAAGTAATATTGACAAAATCAGAATGACAGGCGCGTAAAATATATTTTGAACTCGGATTTTGTCTACAAACTTAAGGAATTTAAACGCTGCTTGACTATATCACCGTACATGGATCATTATGATTTTTCGAGATATAATGACAATGTTTACGCTGCTATGAGTTTGCTCGAAGATATAAACCAAATTATTTTTTCGCTGCCGCCGTTCGATAAAACGCTGGGCTAGCGCCGCCCGTCCCCAAGCAGTACCTCGGTATCTGCAGGATCGTTTCTACGGGAAGAGCCAGCGCGTCCGCCGTCATTGCGTCGGTGCCGAGCATATTTCCCACCATGATCGTGTCCAGAATATTTCCCAACTGCAGAGATAATGACATCATAATTCCCGGCAGAAGATATTGACGAATTTTAGCGTTTAGCAAACGCTCGTTTCTTTGATATATAATTTCCCTCATATCTCACTGAAATCAAATCGGATATAGAATGTTATCCGTTATTTTGTGATCCTCTCCAGAAATTCCGCGGTCGTTTCCGTAAACTCCACCTTGACATCCGCACCGCTTTTCACGATAAACTCGGTCAGGCCGTATTCGCTGCCGTTATCCGCCCAATCGTAGGTATAGCCTAGCCTTGTCCACGGGTAATTACCGTAGTAATAAGACCACAGGATATTGCCGTCGAACCATTCCTTGAATTCCTCGTCGACATTCTCTCCGAAGGTGTTTGTCATTGTGCTGACGGTCGGATCGGACTGATACGCGGGGCGTTTTACATTTTCGGGCTTCACCCAGAAACCCGTCACGGTGGAATGTTCGGAATCGGGAGCAAAAGCTATAAGCTGCTTCAGCCGCGTTTCGGGGTCGTCAGATTTTTTCAATTCATCGCCGTAAGACGCTATTTCCTTGTCGGTGAACGTCCACACGGTTCCCCACTTAATCGTTACGCTTTCTCCCTCGGGATAGCTGTCGGGGTAGTTGTGCCATGTGCAAAGCAGAACACGTCCCTCGCTGTCCCATGTTGTCATTTCGTCGTCCGGCGTGAGCGATACCAGCGACCGGATTTCGTCTTCATCGGCGAACGCCGCGTCTCTTACCGCGCTTTGAAACAGCACATCGGGAGCTTCGGTTTTCTGTGAGCAGCCCGAAAGCGCCGCCGTGAAAACGAACACCGAAATTGAGGCAAATATCATCTTTTTCATAATTATCGTATTTCTTTCCTTATTTTTAAAATATTCATCCCGTCTTTATATTCGTAAGAAATGTCGTCCATAGATTTCTTGACCATATATATCCCCAACCCGCCTATCTGCCGTTCCTCCGCGGAAAGGGTGATGTCGGGATCGGCTTTTGCAAGCGGATCGTAAGGCACGCCGTTGTCGATAAAGGTTATTACGACGGCGAGGGGATTTTCCGTAACCTCAACGCGAACGGTAGCCGCGCCTACCTCGGGATTATAAGCGTAATGCGCGATATTTCCAAAAAGCTCGTCTATCGCTATATCGACCTGCATCTGCGTTTTCATCGGACAGTCGAGCTGCTCCAATTGCTCGTCCACAAAAGCGGTCACGGCGGCAACGTTTTCGAGCGTCGCGTCGATTGTAAGCTCCTTCATCTTAATCCTCCATTCTCGCCCTGTATTCCAAACACAGCATTGTGATATCGTCAAACTGCGGCGCTTCTCCTACAAATTTATCAATATCCTCTTTGATTTTAGGGAGCAGCTCGGCGGGCGGCAAATCGGAATTTTCTCCGAGAATTTCCGTAAGTCTGTCCATGCCGTAAAGCTCGTTATTCACGTTGGTAGCTTCGGTTACGCCGTCTGTGTACTGGAAAATTTTATCGCCTATATCAAGCTGTATCTCGCCGCACTTGTACCGCATACCCTCCATACCCGCGAGAACAAACCCCGCGCGTATTTTATACGGTTCAAAATCGCCGTCCTTTTTACAGATGTAGGGTATCTCATGACCTGCGTTAACAAAGCGGAAATCACCGTTCACTAAGTCGAGCACTCCCTCGAACGCGGTGATAAACAATCCCTCACTGTTGCTCTCGCAGAGCAGCTCGTTGACCTCGGTAAACACTTCGCCCAAGTCCTTTCTCGGCTGCGTGTGATCCTTGATCAGCGTCTTGCCGATGACCATAAACAGCGCCGCTGGAACGCCCTTGCCCGACACGTCCGCCATAACTATCGCGAGGTGCCGCTCGTCCACCATAAAGAAATCGTAGAAGTCGCCGCCGACCTCCTTTGCGGGGTTCATGGTCGCGAAAATATCAAATTCCTTTCGCTCGGGAAACGCTGGGAAAATACTCGGCAGCATATTCGCCTGAATACGCGTGGCGACGGACAATTCGGTGTTGACGCGCTCTTTTTCCGCCGTTATCGCGGTAAGATTTTCGGTGTACTCGACAATATCCTTTTCCATTTTTTCGACCGCACGCGCGAGAACGCCTATTTCGTCCCTTTGTTTGATTACGGACAGATTTTCGGACAGAGTGTTGTTTTCCGCAAAATGCTTCGCCTCGTCCGTGACCGCGAGTATCGGATTTATAACGCCGCGCCGCAGTATCACGGCGTACACGAAAATAAACAAAGCTATCGCGCCGAGCGTCCACAGAATAACGTGCAGAACGTAGGTGTTCCGCGCGGCTTCAAGTCGCGTCATCGGCTTTTCAACGCAAAGCATCGCGATAATTTCTCCGTCGGAGTTTTTCACATCGATAGCGGCTGTCGTGTGCGCCCCGGATTCGTTTGAATATGAATACAAATATTTTTCCGCGCGTCCGCCCTCCGTCATAATTTTGATGACGTTTTCGGTATGCTTTTCGTCAAGATCGGAGGCGGTGTAGCCGAGCGGATAGCGGTCAAAGCCGGTGCTCGAATTTACCGTATCATAGATGTATGTAAGCGTTTTGTAATCGCCGCTCACTCTCGCGACATAGATAAACGTGACGTTGGTCGCGTCGGTGAGCGCGTCCAGTCTCGACAGAATATTTTCGTATTCCTCGTCGGTCTGCCCCGTTTCAAGATATTGTTCAAATTTATCGGGGTTTAAAATTGCCCTCGCCGTTTCCGCGATTTCGTATGCCGAATCATTATACTGCTGTTCAAGCACCGCGGTAAACTCGATATAACCGACCGTGCTGCACACGACGCCCAATAATATCCCGAAAACAATTACTCCCGCCGTGAGCTTTCCCGCTATTCCGCTGAGCTTTTTCATATCTTTTCCTCCGCGTTTATTATCTGCGCCGCAAAAAAGCTTTTCTTTTCCTCCGTGTTCAGAAAATGCGGAATTTTGCTCTGCGCCATAGGCTTGCCCCTTTCAGCAAGCGTCCGCTCGTAGCGCCCGAAGCTGCCCTCCCTAAGATACTCGATATGCAGCGGCTCTATCTCGCGCATATTCAGACACGACTTGTATTCGGGATTTGCCTCGCACATACATTTTTCAAATATCCCGTCGGCGTTATCGGGAATTTTTTCACACTCCATATAAAACAAATATCTCGGCGCGATCCCCGAAAAGTCCTCGCGGACGCAATAGCCTCTTACCTCAGTTCGCGCCAGCTCCGCAAACCGCTTTATCGCCATATCAAACTGCTGCTGATTGCTTTTCTCTCCCGCGACATTTATTATCTGGTTCCGCCGGTAGCAAAATTTGACGACAGGCGCTTTTTCGTGCTTTCCCACGACCCTTACAACGTCTCCGAGCCTGTACCGGTATAGCCCCGAACGGTTTGTGACGACAAGCTCGTACTTTTTGCCGACCACCACATCGCCCATAAGCAGCGGCGCGGTATCCCCGTCGACTGGGATAAACTCAAAGAAAGCTGATTCGGGCAGCAGCATGTATCTGTCCGCGGAACCGACTTTCTCAGCCAGCCCGAAAACGCCCTCCGAAGCGGCGTAGACGAAAAAATGCAGTGGAACATCTCCGGCGTAGCCGCGCATTTTTTCGGTATAATAAAAAAAGCTGTCGCCGCCTATCGCGAGAATATATTTTACTTTTTTCCAGATTTTTTTGATTATTCCTTTATGTAAATTTTCGCGCGGAATACTCCGCAATTCCTTTGCCCGTTCGGAATCCGGCGGGAGCCTTTCGGCAATATATCCCCTTTGCTTTTCGGGAATATCCGCGCTTACCGTACCGTATTCGATATCGTCCAGCAGTTGCTCCCAGTTGCGGAGAATATATTCCGTCACTCCCGCGACGCGGTTTATAAAAACGCCGTGTATCGCCGTCAGATCTCGCTCGGCAAGCGCAAAACGAACCTTGACATACAATTGTTCCTCCAGCGCTTCGGGAAATAATATCTCTTTCGGAACACAATAATCGGAAGCGTCAAATCCACCGTTCTCGTCAAGCCACTGGTACACGCAGCCAGAGCGTATCCCGTTCATTCTGCCGTCGGGCATATATGTCTTCGCAAATTCGCCTATCTGAAATATCTTTCCGAAGATCTCCGATTCGTCCAAATCGCGGTAATACTCCCGTATCTGCCCGAAAACCGCGCCGTACATAAAAGTATAATGCGCTTCAAAATCGTATTCGGTTAGCGGGATATATTTCTCGTCGCCGACCGTACCGGAGCTTATACAAAAATATATTGCGTCGCGCGCGGTCAGAATATTTTTCTCCCCGTCAATAATGCGTTCAATATCGCCGGCGTAATCCTCGTAGGCCGAAATCGGAATTTTCTTTTGAAACTCCTGCGCGGAATTTATTCGAGCGAAATCGTATCGCCTGCCGAACTCGGTGTTTTTGTTTTCGTTCAGCCAATCAAGGAGGAATTTCGTTTGCGCCGTATCCGCGTTTTTGGCCAATGCTTCGAGACGTTCCAGCGCTTCGCTCCCGAGACGCGCGTAATTCGTTTTCATTGTGCGGAAACTCCCCCTTCCACAAAAATCTGCACGGTATTCGTGCCGAAGGTGCGCTGATACAGCGTTTGCTCGCATATGCTCTCGATAAGGCGTATCCCGAAATATTCCTCGTCGTTATCGGCATAGGCAAGCGGATTAAATTCGCTTCCGCCGTAGCGTATGCGTATTCCTATAACGCCCTGAAGCGAATACACCCGCAGATCGAAGTCGCCGCTGTTTTCGTTTTTCGACGAAATAAGCGTCATCATTTCCTCAATCGCAAGGCTTATGCGCATTGTTTGCTTCAGGTTCATTCCGTTGCTTTCGCAGAAATCCGTTATCTTTCCCGAAGCGTTGCAAATGCTCTCCGCGTCGCCGTTTACGGAGAAATTTATCACGTTTCCCGAACGCTCCAGTGTGTTATCCAGAAGCAAAAAACGCGACTTGCTTTTATGAGTAATTCCCGTCGCGACAAACCAGAAGATCAGCGTTAAAATCTCCCCGAAAAACAAAAACAGCCATGGACTTTGACCGAAATAAAGCAGCGCGAAAAGGCTCGCGCAGGACATTAAAAAAACACGCAAAAATATGATCGAATTCGCCCAGACGTTATGCCCCGAGACGTTGTAAAAGCCCGACAGAACGCAATTTATAAGCGCGGGGATTATTCCGAGCGACAGACAGATAAACGAAAAACGCAGCGGTATATTCAGTCCGTACGCAAGTGAAACCAAGTTCGCACCGAGGATAATTACTGCGGAAAAAATAATCGCGCACGGAATTCCGCTTTTTAGTTGCCGCTTCATTAAAAGCCGCGTGCTCTCGTTGTCATGCTCGCCGCTGTATATCCCAAGCATTGCCGATGCGGCTTGCGGAATGCCGCTTGTAACGCTTTCGGCGAACGCGCAGATACAGTTTACCGCCGTGAACGCAGCCACCGTTTCGCTTCCGCAATAGCTCAGCAAAAGCGCGTTTATCGCCGATACTCGCAGGGTTTGAAACAGGTTGTTCGCCGCCGACGGGCTGCCCGCTTTCGCAATTTCCGAGAATTTAATGCCCGCCGCTTTCACGCATAAACCGAATTTAAACCCGCTTTTTTTATCGCACAGCTTTACAAGTCCGAGAACGCAAGCCGCCGCGGTCGACAGCACGCTCGCCAGCGCCGCGCCGAATATTCCCATATCGAACGCGTACAAAAACAGCACATCCAGAATCACGTTGCCCACGCCCATGATCGTCATCATCAGCGTGACCTGACCGTTTCGTCCGTCCAGCCGCAAAAACCAGAACGGTATGTAGATGAGTATTTTGGGCAACGCGCCCGCGAGCGTTACGCCGGAATATTCCATCACAAGCGGCATTACATCGACATCGGAACACAGCAAATTCGACAGCGGTTTCAGAAACAACAAACCGAAAATCGTTATTATAACAGAAACTGCCGTACACCAAAAAATCGACATACGGTAAAGACCCTGTGCCTTTTCGGTCTGATTTTTCCCGATAGCGTCCGAGGCGCAAATAGTCGTTCCGGACACGACGAACGAGCCCGCGATACATAAAACCAGATACACGGGCAAACTGAAATTTATCGCCGCAAGAGCGTTCGTGCCGAGCCTTTGTCCCACCAGAATGCCGTCCGCTAAGATGTTGATGTTGCCGCTCAGCACCGACAGTATGCACGGCAGAAGAGCCTTATTATACGCCTTTTTCAGAAACTGTTCGTTTTGTCTGAGCTCCAAATCATTTACTCCTGTTTCGGTGAACCTTTGTGATATTCAAAACAATATTGAAGCCCGTGGTTTTAAAAATATCGTATACCACGGAGGACGCGTTAATCACCTCCGTGTCGGACACTTTCTTTTTGACATTCAGAATAATTCTCAGTCCCGCGCTGCATATGTACTGCATATCCTTCGCGTCCATAACAACGGCGTTCGGCTCGTAATCCTCCACAAGGTCGAACAGCTTTGCCTCGGTGTCCGCGGCGTTTGCGGAATCTATTCTTACCGGCAGAAAAACCGTCAGCGTTCCGTTTTGAAAATTGTGTTCCATAATCATTCTCCTTCAAAGCGCCCTTTGTTCATTATTACGCGCAGGGCTTTCAGCGCGTTTCCGTGCAGAAGCTTGACGTAGCTGTATGAGATATTCATTTTTTCCGCAATATTTTTCAGCGTTTTTCCGCTGTAATAGTGCAGAATGATGATATCGCGTTCCCGCTCGGTGAGCCGTTCCAGCGCGTTCGCAAGGTCTTCAAGCGCCTCTTCGTTCAGCAATGCCTCGTCAATATTATCCTCGGAGCACAGATTGCCCGGAAGCTCGCAAACAGATTTTGCCGTTTTGTAATGGTCTATAACGGTATTATGTGCTATCGTGTATATCCATGTTGACACGGAGGATTTTTTCCGGTCATATCCGTAAAGCCCGTTAAACACCTTGACAAAAACGTCGGAGACAACGTCCTCCGCGTCTTGCTCGTTGGCTATTTTTCCGCGCACATACCGCGTTACCTTGTCCCTGAACTCGATATAAATACGCTCAAATTCAATATTTTCACACAGCTCAATCATCGGGTTTATCCTCGCGGCGTTCCGTCGGCAAAAGCTCCCCCGCGGCGTTAACCCTTGCAAGCTCATCGTCGGAAAGCGCTTTGTTGTATCGTCTCTCGGTATCGGCTATCATTTCTTCGAGACGCGCGTTACCCGAAAATCTCTGAAAGTCAAACAGCTCCCGCAATATCTTCTCCATCATTCGATCTCCATGGGCGCGATATTTTCCCAGCCGTCAAGCATCTCCGTTATCCGCCCGTACCAGCCGTTTTTGAAAAATACGCACTTGGCGGGGTCGCTGCCGAATTTATCTCCCGTAAGCCCCACCGCTAACGCGCGGCAGCCGCCGACGCAATATCTGAAGTATTTGCATCCCGCGCATTTGGTATTATTTACCGCAAGCGTTTTGACCGTAGCGCATACCTCGTCAAGATATTTTCCGCTTTGCAAAAGCGGCTGAAGACCTTCCGTTTTTATGTTGCCGAGGATCTTTCCGTGCGCGTCGTAAAAGCCCGAAAGCTGCAGGCATGGATAGACGTTGCCGTTTGCCGCGGCGGCGATCTTCCCGCGGTTTCCGCGGCACACGGGCAGACTGTCGCGGTATTCGCCCTCGCCGCACTCCACGGGACGAACACGGAACGCCGCCGTGCTCGGGAATATCGTCAGGAATTGCCATATATCGACGTCCATTTTGTGCGGCTTTTGGGTATATTTTTCGGCGAAATCAAACATTTTTTCGTAGTATTCGTCGACGTCAAGACAGGCGTCACCCGCGTTTTCTTTCCAGCGCGGGCTTTCAGAGGTACGGATTATACGCATTTCGTCAATTCCCATTTCGTCAAGCATTTCCGCAGTCGGCAGAATCGTTTCGAGATTAAGACGGTGAACGTTGGTCTGAGCCCATGTCTCAAAGCCGTTCTCCTTGCATAGACGAAGTGCCGCGAGCGCGTTTTTCTCCGCACCCTCGCGGTTTCGCAGCCAATCGTGACGACCGAGTCCGTCAAAGGATATCTTGATAATGGGAGTGCAGCCGAGAGCTTTCATTCTGTCAAGCGCGGTTTGGTCGATGAAATGCCCGTTGGTGTTTATCTCCGCGACGTACATTCCGCGCTTATATATCTCCTCGATTATCTCAAAGAAATTTTTATGCAGCATAGGCTCTCCGCCCGTGAGAGTTATCGCGTTAACACCGCATTTTTGCGCCTGCTCCAGCATTGCTTTCGCCTCGCCGAGCGTCCATTCGCTCATCAGCGGCGAGTTGTCGGCGGCGTTAAAGCAATGCAGACAGTTATAATTGCATTTTCCCGTTATCGCGTATTCCATGGCGGGGAAGTAACGGTTATCACAGTCGAGGTGTTTCTGCCATTCCGACAACTCGTCTCCGTTCCTTGCGGGAGCAATAGTGCCGTATTCCGAAAATTTCCTAACAAGCGGTGAATTATCGTCCAGCTCCGTCTTTCCGTCGCACTTCAAAAGAAGCTCAAACTCGTCCTTTTTCAAGCCCCTCGCGTCCCGAACGCCTTTTATATAATACGCGTACGGCACCAGCCGCCACGACCGCAAAGCGATATTTGGATTTAATATGTAACTCAAATCGGCACACTCCTAAAACATTTATCCGAATTTCACATTTCTGCTGTCAATGTTAAACACCGCGAAATCTCCCTCGCAATTGGGGTTAGCGGAGCAGTGATCCATCACGATCACCGCCAGATCGTTCTCCCCCCGATTGTCGAACGGGCAGGACTGCCAGCCGCATTTTTTGCATCTCGCGATATAAAACAAGGAATTGAGAACGGCGCCACCTGCCACTCCGTCCAGAGCGTCGTCCGGCAGCTCTCCATTCGGCACCGCGCTCTCCGAGGGGCTTTTCATCGCGTTCTCCATGTCCTTAAGCTGTTTTTCGGTTTTATTGTTCATATTTTCACCTCATAATTATTTCCCGCCGTGCTTTACGTGCTTTATACCAATTCCCATGCGGACAAGCACCGAAACGGCGAGTACTGCGTCGGCTTAAAAATTGATGGTATCACAATCCGAACTGCAGGACCTTGAATTTACTTTTTGTTTGCGGGACGATTGCACAGCCACAAGCCCTTTTCGTAGCTCATATGCTTGCAGGTATTGCATATCCCGGGGGTATTGGGCGGGGGAAGATTGTAACTATGGTTGGGGCACCTGTGGCATCTCGGATCCGGAGCCAATTGTCCGCAGTATTTACACGCCCAGTTCCCGCATCCGTAATTGATTGTCACGACAAGTCTGCCGTCGCCCTTGTGACATCCGCCGCCCGCAACGTTATCCAACTCGTCGTCCGACAGTTCGTCCGTTTTGTGCAGCTCGTCAAAGTACGCGCGCCTGTTCCTCGTTGAGTTCAAGACCGTTTTCTTCGGCAAGCGCGGCTAATTCCTCCGCCGAGCCCGTCTGTTTTGCTTTCTGCAAAAGTTCATTGTTTATTATAACATTTCACCTCAAAAGCACCGTCATTTTATTCCAACACCAGATCTCTTTCCGGAATATCGGTTGAAACGATCATCTGGCTTTGGTGAGTGCGGCAGTACACATAACACCAAAATTCCAGAGCCTTGTTGTCGACCCGTGTCTTTTTTACTATGCCGCGGTTTGAGCCGCAAACGGGGCAGGACGCGGTATTGCACAGTACGTTCGCGTTGTTGTAGGTTTGTCTCAGTCTTTCCTGCGGCGTTATGCTGTTGTCTATACTGCAGCCACCACCCGCGACATTGTCAAGCTCATCGTCGGACAGCTCGCCCGATTTGTGAATTTTCTCGAAATACGCCTTAGCGCCCTCCTTGTCGAGAGGATAGCCGTTCTCTTTCGCGAGAGCCAAAATTTCCTCGGGAGAGTTTGCCTGTTTTGCCTTTTCCAAAAGTTCCCTGTTTTCCATGACATACCTCACTTTATGTTTTTAGGATTATTGCACCTACCGAAATCATCACCCAGTCGAAATAATGTTACATCACTTTTTTCTTCTCTCTTCGTTGTTACATAGCCACTTTAAGCCTTCGTATGAACAATAAAAGCAGTTGCTGCATCTGCAAGGAATAAGTTGGTTTCCTCTCGCGCTGCATTCGTGTTCGCTGTTATTCAAGCATGTTCTCGCCACTCTGTAAATTTTTCCGCAATGCTTGCATTTGAATTCCTCACAGGAATTGCCGGTGGTGACGATAAGTCTGCGTTTGCCATCCTTCGTGTAACAGCCGCCGCCCGCGACATTGTCAAGTTCATCATCGGACAGCTCACCCAATTTATGAATTTTTTCGAAATACGCCTTAGCGCCATCCTCATCAAGAGGGTAGCCGTTCTCCTTTGCCAGAGTCAGAAGCTCCTCGGGAGAGTTTGCCTGTTTTGCCTTTTCCAAAAGCTCTTTGTTTTCCATACAAAACCTCCTAAATCGGAATAAAGATTATAAATGGATTTTATTACATCTGCCTTCACCATAACAGGTGGCGTCATAGAATTTACAATTGCCGCATAACAAAGCCAAGTCATGTCCGGTTATACACCTATGACTTTTTTGGTCTTCCGCAGTGACTCTATAACCGCAGCCGCGGAAGCAGATGGAATCCGTACAACAAGTCCGGGTTGCCGTTACCTTCTTCCTGATATCTAATTCGCCGCAACCGCAGCCGCCGCCCGCGACATTGTCAAGCTCATCATCGGACAGCTCACCCAATTTATGAATTTTCTCAAAATACGCCTTAGCGCTCTCCTCGTCAAGAGGGTAATCGTTCTCTTTCGCGAGAGCCAGAAGCTCCTCGGGAGAGTTTGCCTGTTTTGCCTTTTCCAAAAGCACTTTTTTATCCATAAAGCAGCCTCATTTCATGTTCTTTTTATGATTGCACAGCCATAACCCGCTTTCGTAGGACATAAATTTACACGCCATGCATTTTCCGGAGTTCTCATGTCTGCCGGAACAGAGACCGTCCCTGCCGTCGGACCTGAATTGATTTACGGAGCAGCCGCATTTTTTGCAGCGCCATTCAAAGCAGCCGTAGCCTATTGTGACCACAAGCCTTCCGTCATTGGTGTGGCAGCCGCCTCCCGCAACGCTGCCAAGCTCATCGTCGGACAGCTCGCCCGATTTGTGAATTTTCTCAAAATACGCCTTAGCACTCTCCTCGTCAAGAGGGTAATCGTTCACTTTCGCGAGAGCCAGAAGCTCCTCGGGAGAGTTTGCCTGTTTTGCCTTTTCCAAAAGCTCTCTGTTTTCCATAACGGCTCACTCACCTCTTGCAGCCGCACATAGTCCATGATTCACCCGTTCTGCGGTCGGTAATCTTCCGAAGCCTGCATCCGCAGCTGCAGCAAGTTAAAGATGTGTATTCCTGTTTGTAATCGCTGCCGCAGCCGCCGCCCGCGACATTGTTCAGCTCCTCGTCGGACAGCTCTTCCGAATTATGAAGCTGCTCGAAAAACACCTTAGCCTCTTTCTCGTCAAACTCAATTCCGCTCTCCTTTGCCAGAGCCAGAAGCTCCTCGGGGGAATTTGTCCCTCTTGCCTTTTCAAAAAGCTCTTTATTCTCCATAGTAATTTCCTTTCGTTAATTTATCGGCTTTATGTAAAGCCTGTTGATCGTTGTAAAACAAACGGATATATCCGCTGCTTCAATTCGGAGGAAATTTTCCCTCGTCACGGAAGCTCCCCTTTAATCCGCTCGTATGGCCGCACGCTCTGCAGCGCCACCCGCCCTCTATCTTCTCAAGGGGATAATCGCAGCGCGGACAGGTGTGAAAGGAATCTCCGCACCCGCCGCCGCTCACGTTATCAAGCTCGTCGTCGGATACCTCGCCGCTATTGCCAAGACGCTCAAAAAGCGCCTTCGCGACGTCAGCGTCCAAGGGATAATCGTTTTCCTTCGCAATGGCGAGCAGATCTTCGGGAGATTTTGCCTGCCTTGCCCTTCCTAAAAGTTCCTTGTTTTCCATAATACCCCTACCTCACGCTCTTTTTTCCGGATGGTTACAAAGCCATAGACCGTGCTCATATGACATATGTTTGCAATACTTGCACTTTGCGTAATCATATCCGGCTATGCGGTTGCTGCCGCATAAATGGGCAACATAGCCATTGCCGCTGATGGTTTTTACTCTTTGCTTACCGCAATTACTGCACGTGAAATAATCGCAGCTGTAGCCGACGGTAACGATCAGACGTCCGTCCTTGTAATTGCACCCTCCGCCCGATACATTGCCCAGCTCCTCATCGGACAACTCGCCCGACTTGCGGAGCTGCTCGAAATACGCCTTGGCGCTTTCCTCGTCAAGCGGATAATCATTCTCCCTCGCCATAGCCAGAAGCTCCTCGGGGGAATTTGCCCCTCTTGCCTTTTCCAAAAGCTCTTTGTTTTCCATAATACCGCCTCACTTTATATTCTCGAGATTGTTACAAAGCTGCAGACCTCTTTCGTACACTTCATGCGCGCAATTGCTGCAATTAATGCTGAACTCCGATCTTTCGACCAGACACCTGTGCATTTTATAGCGAAGTAACTTCCCCTGAGTCGCGACCAGCTTTTCGCCGCAGTACTTGCAGGTCCACTTGTCGCACACATGAAACGATGTAACAACCAGTTTTCCACGGTTGTAGCAACCTCCGCCCGCAACGCCGTCAAGCTCGTCGTCGGACAGCTCGCCCGAATTGTGCAGCTGCTCAAAATAAGCCTTTGCGCTGTCCTCGTTCATATCTACGCCGTTTTCGTTTGCGATAGCCAAAAGCTCTTCGGGAGATTTTGCCTGTCTTGCCTTTTCCAAAAGCTCCTTGTTATCCATAGTTTCCCTCCGTTATTCCTTTTTTAAGTGATTACACAGCCGTCCCGACCCTTTTAAGGCTCGATTATATTAAATAACGGCTCAAACTGCGCGAGATTTTCCGCAAAAATTTTCAAAATATCCTCGCGCCCGGTTGACGAATCTATTGTTTTCTCCATAAGCGCTGTGTTGTTCTGCGCTATTCCGACTATACCCGCGCGTTTCAGCTTTAATACGGCGTCGGGGTCCCTGCTCCATTCCTCTTTCGAATAGAGCAGTACGCCGTGATGCAGACGAAGCAGATATTTTTCATTATCGTCGGTAACCTCCAGATTTATAACAAGGTTTTTGTCCTCGAGCTTTTTGGAATCAAGACACATAGAAAGATAATCAAGCATTGTCTCGGTGCTCATCGCAAGCGAAGACGCACCCGTGCCGCCTACCGTGGTTCGGGGGTAATCGCCCGTGCCGTGACGAAGCTCGTACGCCCCCGTAAGATACGCATTGCGCCATGCGCCCGATTCCGATTGATAACCAAGCTGCTCCAACGCGTCCGCGCACAAATACCTTGCCTCCTGATTGTCGGGCTGCGCATACACAATGGCATTGGTTATCTCCGCGACCCATTGATATTCTCCCGCTTCAAAATCGGCTCTTGCCATTTTCAGGATCTTATCGGTATCCCCCAGATATTCCACGAGCTTCCGCGCGTATTCCGACGGCGCAAGCTCTGCCAGATGAACGGGATTTGCGTCATACCAGCCCATATATTTCTGATAAACTGCTTTCGCGTTATGCTCAAGGGTACCGTAATACTGTCTTGTATACCACACCTTTTCCAGGTCGGCGGGCAGACTTATCATATCGGCTATCTCGGTGGAGGTATAGCCCTCGTTTATATACTGAAGCGTTTGCGAATGTATATAGCGATATACAGCGGCGGTGTTCAGCAGATATTTATTGATAACATCATTTCCCCAATGAGGCCAGTTGTGGGACTGAAAAACGACCTCCGCCTCTCCGCCGAAAAGAGCCTTTGCTTTCATGATGTAGTCGCCCCACGCGCCCGCGTCTCTTATTTCAGCTCCGCGAAGAGTGTAAATGTTATGCATTGTCGCCGTACAGTTTTCAGCCATCCAGAGCGCCTTGTAATCGGGAAGATATGTATTCATCTCCGCGGGCGCTTCCGTGCCGGGAGTCAGCTGAAATACCATTTTTACGCCATCTACCGTTATCTCTTCTATATCGTCCTTAACCTCGTAGGTGGGAGTTAAATAGGAGGTTGTTCCGGCACATACGGTAAGCCCTATTCCAACCGAAAGAGCGCCTTTTTCGCTTTTGGGAAGAAGCGAGCCGTATTGGTAATTGGAGCGGCGCTTCATAGCGTTTCCCGCAAGCACGTTTTCCTCCATTGCGGCTTTCTCAAAGCCCTCGGGCACGATAAGCAGCGTTTTTCCGGAATCTATCTGCTCTGAAAGAGGCAAAGCACAATCGGCTAACTGCTCCCCCGAGATGATACCCCCAACGCCGCCGTAATGATCAATATGCGCGTGGCTTATGACGACCGCCGAAATGCGAACGTCGCCAAATTCCTCTTTGAACAGCTCCATCGCGGCCGCGGCTGTTTCAACGCCCGTGCCGCAGTCAAAAACTATCCAGCCCTTGTCGCCCTTGACAAAAGTAACGTTCGCCACATCGTAGCCTCTGACCTGATAGATCCCGTCAACAACCTCGTAAAGCCCGTACAGCGCGTTAAGCTGCGTGTTTCTCCAGAGGCTCGGATTTGCCGAATCGGGAGCGTCCGCACCGCGTACAAAGTCGTAAATATCCTGACTCCACACAGTCGCACCGTTCGAGTTAAAAATTTCAAGCGTTTCGGGCGCACGGATAAATCCACGCTCCGCAAATTCCCTCTCGCGCTCGTCGCCGAAATTCAGTTTTTCCGTAACAGCGGCATTGATATTTTTTGTATCCTCCGACGCTTCCTTTACCTCAGCGGTCAGAACCTCCTCTTTGCCGCAGCCCGTCAGCAATGCCGCGGCGCATACCGCAGCCGCCATTTTGTACAAGATTTTTTTACTAAGCATATTTCCTCCCGTTGTAAAATTTTCTTTCATACTTTTATACGAACGAAAACCGAAAAGGGGTAATAAAAATTTTAAAAATATTTTACGTTCCCGTTTTCGCGGTATCGTTCAGCCTTTGCCGCGCGACAAGCTCCGCGAAAAAGCCGCCGTTTTCTATAAGCTCGTTATAGGTGCCGTCCTCAATGATCTTGCCCTTGTCGAGAACGATAATCCTATCGCATTGTTTAATAGTTGATAGCCTGTGCGCTATAACGATCCGCGTGCATTTCAGTCCGTCGAGCGATTCCGAAACGGTCTTCTGCGTGAGATTGTCGAGAGCCGAGGTCGCTTCGTCGAACATCAGCACCTTGGGCTTGGGAGCTATCGCGCGGGCAATCATCAGCCGCTGGCGCTGCCCGCCCGAAACACCGCCGCTGCCCTCGGAGATTATCGTGTGCATTCCCATGGGCATACGGCGGATATCATCCGCGATACCCGAAAGCTCCGCGGCGCGCCAAGCCTCGTCCATGGTCAGCCACGGCGCGGAGATTGTGATGTTCGAGAAAATGTCCCCCGAAAACAGCTTGCCGTTCTGCATTACAACGCCGATATTCCGCCTCAGCGACTTTAAATCGACGCCGGAAATATCCTTGCCGTCGAAATACACCGCGCCCTTCTGCGGCGTTTCAAACCCGAGCATAAGCCGCATGAGCGTGGACTTTCCGCAGCCCGTCGTGCCCACTATCGCGACGTATTGCCCGGGTCGGATTTTCAGCGACATATCGTCCACAACGAGCGGCATATTTTCGTTGTAGCGGAATGAAACGTTGTTCAGCTCAATGCCGCCCGACAGCCGCGTTATCACCTGTTTTCCCTCGGAAATTTCGGGAACCGCTTCCAGTATCGGCTTCACCATATCCGTTATTGGCTTTATCTGAGCCACCGTCAGAGCTATTCCCGCCAGCGACATGAACGCCCCCGAGACCATTCCGTAAGCCGTGTTGAACGCGTAATAATCGGCGACGGAAACTCCGGAGGAGATTGAAAAATAATACATTACGAGCGTCCCGACAAGCGAAATGGCGCTCGAAATCACACCGTTTATTTTGAGGAACATCGGCGGGTCGTAGCTCAGCCGCGCGTCCTCCGCGAAGAGGTTTCCCCACCTCGCGAACGCGCGTTTTTCCGCGCCGGAGAGCTTTATTTTCTGTACCCCCGAAATAAGCGCGTAGGACATACCGCTTTCCTTTGAGGAAAGCTCCATCTGCTTTTTGCTTATTTTCATCTGCGCGAAAGCCGATATCACCGAGAATGCCACCGTCGCGAGCGTGATAATAAGCGACGGCACGACCAGCGCGGGCGCGTACACGAATATCTGCGATATGTAAACGAGCGAGAAAACGGAAGTAAGCCCCGTTGACAGCACAGTTGACACCAGCATATTGCATAGTGAGTTGATATACTGCGCTCTTGCGGATAACTCTCCGGAGCCGTAATTCTTGAAAAATTCGGCGGGCAGCGACATCACGCGCGACATCGTTGCCGCCTGAACGGATATGTTCATTTTAGTGTTTATCCGCTCCATGATCAGCGATTTTACGCCGTTTATCAACAGACTGCTCACTGTTACGCAAACCATAAAAACAGTTATGGCAAACAGCAGCCGATAGTTTCCGCTTTCGATAACGGCGGAAAACAGCAGATTATTCAGCCTCGGCGACAGCATTCCGATAAGCGTTATCCCAAGCGTCGAAGCGCCTATCAGCACGAAATCGGAGAGTGAGAGCGTTCCCGGAATGAACCTCATCAAATCGGGAATACCGAGCTTTTTCAGCGGCAGCGGCTTATAAAACGATATCGCCTCTTCCTCGAAAAGCTCCTGATTTTTCCGGTTTATTTTCACGCGCTTTCCCGTCTTTTCGTCCATGAACGAATAGCCCGAAAGTCCGCTCGGAATAAGCGCGACCACCGCGCCGTCGCTTTTGCGAACGCCCAGCATTGCGCCCACCGCGTCCTTGTACCAGCCCTTGGATAAAACGACCGTGCGCCGCATTATCCCGTGAGGTCGGAGCAGATATTCAAGTTGCTCGTTTCTGTCCTTGATGTTGTCGGGAATTTCGCGCGTTTTCACATGATAAAATTTCAATATCTCGTCGAACGCGTTTTTCACCAACAGACGCTCGTCGTTCAGCGCCGCCGAAACTTTGCTGCCCATAACCGCTCCCGCGATGTTGACAAATGAATCCGCGAAAACGTCGTTATCATTCTGCTTGCGCTGCTTTATCTGTTCGTCAAACCAACCCATTTTTTATTCTTGCGCCCCTTCATTCATTAGTAACAAGTTGCGTATAAACTCCGTTTTTCGCATATAATTCCTCGTGAGTTCCCCGTTCCACCACTGCGCCGTTGTCAAGCACGATTATCTCGTCGCAGTCGCGGATAGTGGACAGTCTGTGCGCCACCACAATACAGGTTATCCCGCGGTCTTTTATCGACTTCACGACCTCGTATTCCGTCTTGGCGTCAAGCGCGGAGGTCGCCTCGTCGAGAATTATTATCGTAGGGTCCTGCGCGAGAACCCGCGCTATTTCCATACGCTGCCGCTGGCCGCCCGAAAAGTCCTTGCCGCCCTCGGTTATTTTGTAGTTATAGCCGCCGTCGCGCCGCATTATATCCTCATGCAATTGCGCGTCGCGAGCCGCCAATATCATCTCGAAATCCTCTATCGAATTATCCCACATTTTGATATTATTCGCGATCGTGTCCTCGAACAAAATAATGTCCTGATCGACCACCGCGAGCGAGCCTGTAAAAACGTTCCTGTCAATGTCCGAGATCGGTTTTCCGTCAAAGAGAATTTCGCCGCTCCAAGGCTTGTACAAGCCCGAAATGAGCTTTGAAAGCGTGGATTTCCCGCAGCCCGACGTGCCGACAAACGCCACTCTGCCGCCCGTTTTCAGCGTTAAATTAAAATCCCTTATCAGCGGCTCGGCAAGGCGCGAGTAGCCGAACGTGACGTTTTTTAATTCCACATTTCCCGTTAATTTATCGTATTCCTCGTCCTCGGAAACCGCGTCGTTATCGTAATTCACGTCGGTCGGGTATTCCATAACGTCCTCAACGCGCTCCATCTGCGTGCGCATTTCCTGCAAGGTCTGCCCCGCCGAGATAAGCGTCTGCGCGGGCGCGGTGAACGAACCCAGAAAACCCTGAAACGCCATTATCATACCGACCGTGAACTCCCCGTTTATCGTGAAATAAACGCCCAGAATAAGCACGGCGGTGTTCGCCAGCGACGACACGAATGTGGGTATCATTCCGAGGTATTGATTGAGCCTCTCAAACCGCACCTGCTGCGTGTTCACGCTCGCCTGATAGCCCGCCCATTTTTCGAAAAATCCGTTTTCCGCGCCGCTCGCCTTAATCGTTTCTATCATCTCGATACCCGCGACGGTCGCCCCCGCGAGCTTTCCCGAATCGCGCATTGAAACGCGCGTGATGTTAATTCTTTTCTTTGAAATGATCCGCGAAACGGCGATATTTATCACTATCGAAGCCAACCCCACAAGCGTTAAAACGAAGCTGTAGCGTATCATTACAACAAGGTAAAATACCATCATAACGGTGTTCAGCGCAAGCGGCGCGAACGTCTGCACCAGCGACTGCGCCGCGCTCGCGTTCATGCCTTGCCGCTGTTGGATATCCCCCGCCATACGCTGCGAGAAAAATTCCATCGGCATACGCAGAACCTTCCACATATATTCCGTACTGCCAACGACGGATAATTTTCCGTTTATTTTCAGCGAATACACCGTTTGAATCCACTGCACGATAAGCTGCACTGCGCCCATTCCCGCGAACGCAAAAAGAAAGGTCATAAACCATTCGGGATTTTCTCCCGTCAGCAGTCTGTCCAGAAAAATTCTTGAAAACGCGGGATTGATGATCCCAATCAGCGAGGAAATGACGGTCGTCAGCACCACAAACGCGATCGCCGCGCCCGCACCCTTTAAGCGCTTTTTCGCGAACGAGAGCACGCTTTTCGGTTTTCCGCCCGGCTCAAAGCTCTCCGACGGCTCGAACATCAGACAAATTCCCGTGAACGATTTGTCGAACGTTTCCATCGGCACGGAATAGCTGCCCTTTGCGGGGTCGTTGAGATACGCCTTGTTGCCCTTGAAGCCGTCCAATACCACGAAATGGTTGAAATTCCAGTGGATTATGCACGGAAATTTTCCGTTTTTCTTTAAGTCTTCGGGTTCATAGCGGTAACCCTTTGCGGTCAGTCCGTAGCTCCGTGCCGCCTTGAGGACGTTCTTGGCGTTTGAACCGTCACGAGAAACGCCGCAGTCCGCGCGCACTTGTTCGAGCGGAATCCACTTCCCGTAATACGCGAGTATCATCGTGAGCGAAGCCGCGCCGCACTCCAGAGCCTCCATCTGCATAACGACGGGAACCTTAGCCGCGCCGTTTTTTACAGGCTGCTTTATAGTTTTCATACTCATAGGCAGCCCCTCAATTCAGAATAAACGACATCGGCGAAACGCTTTCGGTCACGATTTCCGCTTTGTATGTACCGTCGGGAAGTGCGCCGTCCGCCTTGACCTCGTACAGCCAATCCCCTTCGGAAAAACCGCCGAGATACAGCAGATAGCCGTCCATATCCGCACCTACCTCAACCGGCTTCGCGGAAATTTCCGAAACAGAAAGTGTTTTACCGTCTACGTTTAATTCTGTTCCCGTCTTGATATTCCCGATTTTTTCCTCGGTGGCATAGCAAGTAAACGTGCCGTTTGAGCACGCTCCCGCCGTTGATATTTTCGTATCCAAGCGCCCGAAAATTCCCCAGGCGCATATGCCTATAAGTATCGCAATCACTGCCGCCAATATCATCCACACGCCCGGATTTGAAACTCGGATATAATCGTTAAGCTGCTCGGGCGAGGATACTCGCTCTATGCTCGACTTGCGGAATAATTGTTTTTCCATACCCCTCACCCGTTATTCTATCGTGAGGATATCCGAAAATCCCGTTACCTCGAACACCTCGGCGATAACGTCGTTGACGTTGCGGATAACCATTTCACCCTGCTTGTTCATCACTTTTTGTGCCGCCAGCAGCACGCGCAGTCCCGCCGAGGATATGTACTCTAGCTTCGCGAAATCTAAAATCAGCTTTTCGTTGTCCGATATGCTCTGCTTAAGCTCCGCTTCAAGCTGCGGCGCGGTCGTAGTGTCGAGTCTGCCCTCCGGTGCGATGTTCAGCGTTTTGTTCTCTGTCGTTTTGATTATGTTCATTTTTCCCTCCGTACAGTTTTTGCCGTATTTTTTTATATTTTAAATGAAATCATATGAAAAATCAACCGTTTAGGCATTAACGTCAAAATTTAGGCAAGAACGTCAAGCGCTTTCCATTTTCTGAGTTTGAAAAAAGTTTAAAAGTATGCTATAATTATTAGAGAAGAGCAAAACACCTCTCAAAATGCTAAGGGCAATGAAAATTAGATGGACAATGCTTCTCAAGCCGAAAAAAGGGCAGCAAAGCTAGCCTTGAAGCACAGGCA
>CAJULF010000046.1 GCA_910587135.1 uncultured Oscillospiraceae bacterium | reverse complement strand
TGTCTGTTTTTGTCTTTGCTTCAGGCTTTATGGGTTCTTGAGGAGACACTATATAAAGGTTGACCTAAAGCGGATTATTTAAAAAAATTTCAAAATTTCCGCAAGCACGCGCCGTTCGCTGCGCTCACTCCGCGCGTTTGCGGAAACCGGTCATAATTTGCACAGCAAATTATGACGCTTTTTGAAATTTCATGCGCCGACATTACGCGGCAAATAGGCTTTTTCTACAAGCTGAGAGTACATTTGCCATTGGGCAAATGTGCTCGGTTTCCGTTAGACATGCCAAGTTTTGCGCAACATGGATGTTCTGCTATATTGCATTTCGCTGAACTTTGCGCAAAACTTTTGAAGCGCAGCGTAACGGAATATGACTAACGGAAATTTTGAAATTTTTCTAAATAATCTATTTCAGGTCAATCTTTATATACAGTCTGACGCGGCTTGACAGCCGCGTTTGATCTATTTTGATGTGCTGCCGAAACCGCCGTTTCTGACGCCCTCCGCGTTGTCGTCGTAGGTTATGCCGTACTCCACGAAAATTCCCTGCGCAAAAGCCGTTCCCGCGGGAATTTCAATGGTCTTTCCCTCGTTGGTGTCATTAGTTATTTTTATGAAAATATGTCCCTCGTTGTCGGAATTGCAGTAGTCGCTGTCGATAATGCCGACAGTGTTGTTGAGTTGTAAGCGGTATTTGAATCCCAGTCCGCTGCGCGGATAGATCTTCAGAACCCAGCCGTCTTCTATCATTACCCGTATTCCCGTTGGGATTTTAACGGTTTCGTTGGGGGCAAGCCTGATATCGTAGGGCGTGAAAATATCGTATCCCGCCGAACCGCTTGTGGCGCGCGCGGGAGGCTTAATGCCGCTGTATATCTCCTCCGCGTTTTCACGCTCGCAGCCCTCTAAGAACTGCTTAAGGCTCACCTTTTCAAACCGTGCTATACGTTTCATTTTGTCCTCCGTTTTTCCTTTCAATGATAGGGAAGTCTTTCAGTTATTAGGCTTTCTTGCAAGCTGCAAATCTATCGTATCATAAATCGTTATCAAGCCTCCGTGTTTGTTGACTGCTTTTTCGATCTCCGAGAAAAACTCGTTCCTTATCGTTTCCTCAATGACAATATGATCGGAATACGTGCCGAGCAGGGACGTATACTCTGTTGCGGAAAATGTCCGCGTTCTGTGGAACATGGCGTATTCAATATCCGTAAATCCGTATTTTTCTGCGATAAGCGCTCTGCTGCGAGCCGGATCTTTGTCGTATTCGCGCAGGGTTTCCCGTTCACGGTTATGGTATGTATAGTAATACTCATCATATATGAGGTCAATTTCCTGCGACAGTGTGGGATTGCCCTTGTCGCGGTAGGGGTGATTGGCGAACCGCGCGAATGTGCCGCCGCTTTTCAGCATAGAAAAAACCTTTTCGTATCCTATTTTCTCCGGAATCCAGTGGAATGCGGAAGCGGAATACACCAGATCAAACGCGTTGTTCTCAAAGTCTGTATCCTCAAATTTGCTTGTTATAACCGAAAATTTAGGATAGCCCTTGAATTTTTTCGCGCACAATTCGGAAAAATGCTCACCGTATTCAACAGCGGTCAGTTCACAGCCTGTGCGCAATATGGGAAGCGAAGCCTGCCCTGCACCTATGCCAACCTCAACGACCCTGCTCGAATCACTGATGGCGGCATACTCAAATAGCTTATGGTACAGTTCCTCAACATACCCGGGTCTGAGCTTCTCATACGCAGAGGCTACTGTATCAAATGTCCATTCCAGACTATTAATGATCATAAGATTTCCTCCGTAAAAATGAACACCTGAAAAATTTTACAAATATATACTTTTATAGCATTTTTATGAAAGGATCGACCTGCTTTGATACGGAATGCACACCATTCCAGTTCCATCATGTTATTGGCAAGATTCTAATCATAACATATTCCTCTTTTAAAAGTAAAATCGAACACCACCTGCGATTCCCATTGTATCACAGGTGGTGTTCGATTATGGCGGAGAAGAAGGGATTCGAACCCTTGTGGGGTTTCCCCCAAACGGTTTTCAAGACCGCCTCGTTATGACCACTTCGATACTTCTCCAACTATATCAACTACAACACTCAATATTATATCACTTTATATTTAATAAGTCAAGGGCTTTTTAAAATTTTTATGAAATTTAATGTACTTTTGTCAATGATGTGAGACAAAATTTCTAAAAAAATATTTTGAGAGCCGAAACAAAGTTGGTATAGCGAAACTGTGCCGCCGGAGAAAGGGCGCAGCACGAACGGAGGCGGCACAATTTCGGGCGGCTATTCGGCAGCTTCCGGCTCACGCCTCTTGGCAATCGAAGACATCCGGCTAAGAATGGGCATCGGAATACGGTTTGAGCGGCGCATATACCGTTTCATCTGTACAAGCAGATTATTATAGGAGTAAAGGCTCAGATGATCGTAAAAGCGCTCTTGATCGCTGCGATGGCTGCGTTCTACTTTGCCATTGTGCCTGGGGTATGAGGTCGGATCAGTATGTGCTCTATCACATGTTCAAGGCAAAATTTATCTAAGATATGTACCATCTTCGTTCGGCTGAAATTTTTAAATTCCGCACCGTTATCCGTTTGAAGCACCTTGGGAGCATATCCGAAACAGGTGATCGCCCTCTTAACAAAGTCGACTGTCGAGAAGCCGCTTTGTTCCTTGTAAGGGAAAATAAATCGTTCACGGGAAGCCTCGTCAATCATAGTGTATTGGTAGAATTTCTCGCCGTCTTTACCTGCGTAGCAAGCGATCGGAACGTACTTCACGTCCATCTGCCACTTTTCGCCGAATTTCTCGGGTGTGTCGTATTTTCCTATATGGCGACTTTTCTTCTTGGTGAATTCCGGCTTCTTCCTCAATCCCGGTCATACAAATACGCGATAAAGCGAACCCGGATGCCGCGAGTATGCCTTGTCCTCCCGAAGCTTGCCGTACAGTTCACACACCGAAATGTTGGGATTTCGTCTGCAATAGTCCCTTATCCATTTGAGTTCCTGCTCGGTGTTGGCGTTGGGGTGCTGCGTTTTCGGTTTGTGGGACTTGTTCTCCATGGATTGGCGTGTTCCATCATACTGCTTGTTCCAGCGGTACACTGAAGCTCTGCCGACATGGTACTTGCACATAACATATTCAACGTCGTGTGTATGCCTAAATAATTCAACTGCTTTCATTTTTGTTGCAATCAGGTGTGGACAATTCCGATTTTTTGTGCTATAATGTTCCATAGTGGTTGAGTTCATTTCTGTTATTTGGAGTGTGGTAACTTTATTTTAACAGTTCTCAGCCACTTTTTCTATACTTTTTGTCTCACATCTATTGTAACACAACAGTGCCGATGAGAATTTGATTGGAAAAGTAGTTGAAAAATGTGGAAATATGTGGTATAATGGGCTAATGAGGGCAGTTAATCTGCCCGATAAATCGGGATTTGACGAGGAGATATGAAAATGGAATACAGGATAGAGCGGTATAAAAACTGCCAGCGCTTCAATGAACAGTACGAAGGTATCTACCAGTTCCTTTTGGAAGCGGAAAAGCTGGAATACAACGAGCATTTTCATTGGGGTCGCTTTGAATGGATGCATGCACATAGCTACCTTGACGAAGATAAGTTGACCAGTATCGTTATGTTCAAGAATGAAAATGGCGCAATCGTGGGTTTGACTACTTATGACACATGCTACGATGACCGAGTATACTTGATTCACACAAGTTCAGATAAGGGGCTGCTTGAGCGCATGGTTGATACTGTCCTTGAAGACGAAAGCAATGGCGCAGTCATTAAGGCAAACGCCAATGATGTGGTTCTTTGCCAGATACTGCAGGAAAAAGGGTTTGAGAAGAAGCATAGATGTGCTTGCATTTTATCACTGGATTTGTCCAATCCGTTAGAATATAGTATGCCTGATGCGTATACTATGAGTCCGCAGGGATTTGTTGCAGACCCATGGCAATACCAATTGGTGATTCATAAGGGCTTTGACAACGAGTGTATCCCCGATAAATGGGAAGATGAATTTTTAAAGCGTATCCCCCATGCAAATGAAGACCTGAAAACCTTTGCAATTACCAATAACGAATATTGTGCACACTGTGGATTGTGGTACTCAACGGGCAGCACCGCCTATGTTGAACCTGTTGCAACCGTCCCCAAGCACAGAAAGCAAGGTTTGGCAAAAGCGGTTGTTTACGAAGCATGT
The DNA here is from genome assembly GCA_910587135.1 of uncultured Oscillospiraceae bacterium. GTDB lineage: Bacteria > Bacillota > Clostridia > Oscillospirales > Ruminococcaceae > CAG-115. The sequence goes on along the minus strand of CAJULF010000046.1, from coordinate 17,408 downwards.
ACCCGTGCAAATGCACGTGGTGCTAAGCGTGCCATTGTTATTTCCGACCAAGAGTTTTATTTCCGAATTGGGTTTACACTTTCTTCGGAAGTGTATGATTGGGAAAAAGAAATTGAGGCAACAACGCACAATGGAGTAAAAATTCGCCGTCCCAAATAACAGCACTAAGGCGGAGTACAGCATTGCTAAATTCCGTTCACAGTACGCACTGAATCAAGCTGCCAAACAGGGTCTGTCAGCTAAGATCAGATTCGCCAAAGCGGGGTCTGAAAAATAAACTGTGTAAACGGGAATAAACCCTAAAAAACAATGCAATAATAAAAACGCAGTCAAACAGGGCAACGCTGAGGAGCGCCCCAACGCAACTGCAAGATATACGGTGAAGAGCAACAGAGAAAATTTGCTGCTTTTCTTACTTCACCGGTATCATCAAGTGGATAAACCTCGGGAACTCGAGTGCAGAGCCCTCGAATACCTTAAGCTGCGAATCTGTCCTCGAAATATATCGAAAATTGTGCGTAAGCCAAGCCCCAATCACGTACCGGCATTGTCCATTTTTTAGATATCACGGAAACGCTCATATAAATTACCTTTCGGATAGAGTTGTCGGTGGGAAAGATCGCCTTGGACTCAGTAAATTTTCTTACTATTCTGTGGTAGCTTTCGACGGCATTTGTCGTATATATTATCTTCCCGATCTCCTGCGGATATTCGAAAAATACCGTAAGCTCAGCCCAATTTTTGTCCCACGATTTCAAGATATCCGGATATTTCTTGTCCCATTTTTCGCGGAATTCTTCCTTAGCGAATTCGGCTTCATCGAGGTTCGCGGCGCTGTAAATTTTCTTCAGATCGGCGCATACCGCTTTTCTGTCTTTGTACGGCACAAACTTGCAGCTGTTGCGAATCTGATGAACTGTGCAAAGCTGATTTTTGTTCTTCGGAAAATTCGCGTTTATCGCATCGCAAAGCCCCGTAAGGTTGTCGTGACAAGCTATGAAAATATCCTTAACGCCACGGCTTTTAAGGTCGGAACAGATGCTTGCATAGAAGCTTGCGGACTCGCTTTCTGAGATCCAAGTGCCGAGAACTTCTTTCTTGCCCTCCATATTTATGCCTAAAACCGAGTACACGCACTTCGTTACGATCTTCTTGTCCTTGCGCGAATTAAACACGATCCCGTCAAAGAAAATGATTGGGTAAACCGCTTCCAACGGTCGGTTCTGACACTCGTTGGCCTCGGGCAGGATTTTGTCGGTTATTTGCGAGATAAGCCCCTGCGAGATATCAATTCCGTAAATATTCTTTAATGTATCTTCAATATCACGTTGCGGCATTCCTTTAGCATACATTACCATAATGTTCTGTTATATCTTGTCGGTTATTGTCTGTCGCTTTTCGATGATTTTCGGCTCAAATTCGCCGTTCCTGTCGCGCGGAACCGCTATCTCACATTCGCCGTAATTTCTGCTGATCGTCTTTTTCCCGTAGCCGTTTCGACTGTTTCCACTATTATTCCCTTTAACGGAGTTCTTCTCATAACCTAAGTGATCATCCATTTCGGCTTCAAGCATCTGTTCGATCGTTCCGGCAAACAGCTTTTTTAGCTTCGCCTGAATGTCTCCCGTCGTATGGCATTCTGCTATCAGCAGCCTTGCCAATTCCACTTCTCTTTCGTCCATTCCGTGTGTTTTTTTCATTTTACATACCTCACTTCCTTGTGGGTATCATTGCCATTTACACGGTTTGATATTCAGACTCTCTTAACTCAATAATTCACGTCCGTTATCCATTCAATACACTGTGATATATCCCCATTACATTCAATAAATTTATCGATGGCGCTTAATGCGGCACGTTTGGTAATCCGCATTTTAGGGTCGGAAAGCTTCCGTTCAATATAAGAGAGAAAACTTGATTCATATAATAAGTCCTCAACCAAATACATAATTTGCGTTTCGCTTCGGAATAAACAGGTATAGTAATCGGTATTAACGCGGGTGATTAACAAAAGCGGTAATGTGACGTTTTGTTCCGTATAAATTGTAATACTGTCCCCTATATTAATATTATTTAATTGGTCCATATACTTATCTTTATCGGTCATTTGAGTTTGATTCTTTATAGTTGTCGGTATAATACCGCATATTCTTTATAAGCTGTTTGAAGTGCCGCCCGCGCTCCTCGAAATTCTTGTAAAAGCCGTAGCTTGCGGCGGCAGGGGAGAGGATAACGCGGCGCTTCGCGCATTTTGCCGCTTCCCGCACTGCCTGCTCCATATCCCGCGCATGGATAACGTTTACCTCGAGGTTTGTTATAAGCGCGCCTATGCGTTCTCCGCTGTCGGGCAGCAGAATAACGTTCTCAACAATTCCCGTATTGAGAAAATCTCCGAGAATATCATAGGGGATACCTCTGTCCATTCCGCCGAGAATAAGGCAGTCGGTGTTGTCGAATGCTTTTACAGCTGCGATCGCCGCTTCGGGAATAGTGCTTATGCTGTCGTTGATATACTCTGCGCCGTTCACCGTTGCGACGTATTCCAAACGGTGCTCCAGTCCGCTGAAGCTCTCAAGAGCCTCAAGGCACTCTCCAAGCTCCGCTCCCGCCGTGACCGCCGCTGCCAGAGCGACCGCAATATTGTAAAGATTATGTCTGCCGCGCAGCTTGGTGCGGATATCTTCTTGCGGTATCTCCTTTCCGAAAAGCACGATTTTCTCGCCGTCGGTCCATATGTCTGCGGATTTGCCGAACGCGGCTGTGACACGGATTCCTCCGCATTTTGCGGTGATACCCGAATTAACTATCGCCGTATCACCCGCGCCCTGAAAGCGGCATATATTCCGTTTTGCCTCCGCATAGGCTTCAAAGCTTATATAATGGTCGAGGTGCTCGGGGAAAATGTTCAGCAGCACCGCGATATCGGGGGAGTGCCGCGCGAATTCCAGCTGATGGCAGCTCATTTCGCACACCGCGACAGTGTCCTCCGTCATTTCCTCAAGGAGCTCCAACGGCGGCACACCGATATTTCCGACAAGCATTGTTTTAAATCCGCAGTATGACAGAAAATGATGAGTAAGCGCCGAGGTGGTTGACTTTCCCTTTGTGCCGGTTATCCCAATTATTTTGCAGGGCTTTAGCCGCAGAAGCAGTTCTGTCTGGGTGAGAATTTTCGCCTTGTCCTCAGGCGGGAGATGATCCTTGATAATAACCCCCGGGGATTGAAGTATAAGGTCGTAGCCACGGCATTTATGAAGATAGTCCTCTCCGCAGTGCAGCGTTACCCCCCCGATATCCTGCTGTTTAATATCCGCCACGGCTATCTCGGCACAGCAGTCCAGCCGCCTAAGAATATCCAGCCAGATTCTGCCCTCGCGTCCGAAGCCGAGAATAACGCAGCGCCTGCCTTCAAAAACGGGCTTTAATACCTTAAGTTCCATTATCCGCTCCTTAATTTAAATAATTTCAAAATTTCCGTTAGTCATACTCCGTTACGCTGTGCTTCAAAAGTTTTGCGCAAAGTTCAGCGAAGTGCAACGTGGCAGAATCTCCATGTTGCGCAAAACTTGTCATGCCTAACGGAAACCGCACACATTTGCAAAATGGCAAATGTGTGCTTTTTGAAAATCCCCCTTTATAACCTTGTGCTGCTGTTGTCATGTCCTGAAATCTTTCGTCAATATAACGGAATGCATTCGCCCAAGCGCTGTTTCGCATCATAAGTACTTTTCAATATGGCACTGCTCGTAAACTCTTTTTCCCAACAAGGTAATTGCTTGTGCGGGGCAAAAATTGATGCATCGATAGCACATTGTGCATTTACCTCTTGGTATAACCTGTCCTTCTTTCATGAGAATATTTTCCATAGGGCAAAGGGAAATGCACTTTCCGCACCGGATACACTTGTCTTTATCGATCTTTAATTGGTCAGAATAGGTTTTTGTCTTATTACGGAAGTATAATCTTTGCCCGAATAACCCCGCCAAATGTTCCAAACAACCAATCCCGTCTTGGCTTGGACGGTTGTTTTTTAATGCCTGTACAGCCTTTTCTATTTTTTGCTCAGCTTTCAGCACCAGGGCCTGATTTTGTATCAAAGTTCTCTTTAATGCTTTTTCATCACCTATGCTGTCGGGCATCTTTAGATGAAGTCCTCCTACTATAGTTGCGCCATACTTGGTCAATAAACGGGCAAGCATCCCTGCTCCATCTCCGCTGAATAATCCCATCGTGGCAATTATAAATATCCTTTTGTTTTTCCATATATTCGGATGGTCAACGATGAAATCCCGCAATATTTTCGGAATATTGCTGAATTGTATTGGATAGCCCACGATCATTTCGCTGTGTACGCAGATATTCTGCACAGCATTTTCCTCTTCAATAGAAAATGTTTCCCCTGCCGGATCATATCCTTGTATAAACTTTTCAACGCAATGCTTTGTATTTCCGGTTCCGCTAAAATAAACTCCGATCATTTAGTTGCCTCCTAATTTTATACATGGTAAACATTTTATCACGCATCGCCTCAGCAATCAATAGTATTGGTAAAATTGCCGAAAGCATTTCACGGCAACACGCAAACAGATATGGGATTTGAAAATTAGTGCATGACATTATGTTGTTATTGGCTTTCAATTGCTTAGACTGTTTGATTTTGAAGTGTTTTTTCTGATATTTTAAAGTTCTCATGTATGTTTTGCTGTTAGCAGCCATTGAAATTCCTCAGGAACAAAATTATCCTTATCGTAAAAATCCGAAAGGTCAACGGGGTTGAATGTCGGATAAAGCTCCCTGTAACGCCGCAATAATGCAGGAAGCCGCTCTCCCCGCAGCTTTGCCGCCATTTCAAGAGAAAGCCGCACCTCGTCCCTTGTTCCGACGCACTCAAAGGGTTTGTCGCGCCCTTCGGTTATCAGACCCTCCAGTATTTCCGAAAGCTCCGCCTTATCCAGCATATTGCATCCGAATATTTCCTCCAGTGTTTTATCCTCAAGAAACGCGGAGAGCAGTATATAAACATACAGACATTTCGCGCAGCCGCCGCACCAGACGTTTGTTTTTGATCCGAGATTGCAGCTTTGAAACACCCCGAAGTATTGCGGATATTTCACAAATTCCCGCGCTATCTGCCACTCGCTCCAAGGGCGCAGCAGACTGAAATATTCGGGAGCTTCCCCCGATTCCGCGCAGTATTCGCGGAAATCACGCTCAAACTCGGTGGATTTGCTGTACTGATGGTTGATCTCGCTGCCGTCGACATATACCTCGTTGGCGCTGCTTTCGTTGGACAGCGCTATATATTTCCGCCCCGACATTATTGCGAAAAGCTCAGCCGAAAAAGCCACCACTGCCGAAAACGGAGTGTGCCCGTTGAGATATCCCTTTGAGTTAAGCTCCAGCAGCGTTTTGTCGATGCTGCGGCGCACTCCTGTTATTTTATCGGGAGCAATCCCCGCAGCTGCGACGCAGCCCAGCGTAGCGCCGCGCGGGTTTATTATATAGGGATAGATATCCGCGCCCGCTTTTTTCAGCAGTTCCACCGTTACAACACTGTCCTTGCCGCCGCCTATGGGCACCAGAACGCCGTTGAGTTCCGCGTTTCGGAGGGGCAGGGGAGCGGGTTCGGGCGCGTCTATCGTCATAAAATCCTCAAAATCCGCCTCAATGCCGTTGCGGTAGAAAAATTCACCAAGACCGTTAAAATAGAGCTTTTTCCACCACTTTTTCTGTTTTTCCGTCAGACCGCCGCAGAGAATCTCAACGCGCGGACAGCATGCGCACTTCCAATATGACACCAACTCCGCCATGCCAAGCGAAAATGCCGCGCGCTCTGCCTGCGCGCGGGAGTGATCCCGCGTGTACAGCGCCTTGTCAAACTCCCAGCGGGGATAAAAATGATATTCGTCAATGCTGAAATGAAACTCCAAAGCGCCCTCGGAAAGGGTAAAACTGTGGTAAACAAACAGCGGGTGCATCCCGCGAAGCTCGTTGTATAGGCTCATAGCTGTTCCTTTCGGTAATTATATGTGCTTCATGATCGGCATACGTATATAGGAGAATCACCTGCACCTGCCGAGAAAATACTTTTTCGCGAAAGCGTCAATGCTTTCCTCGCTTTTTCTGTCAAAGCTCTCGTCGCACTCGATAAGCTCCCATGTTTCCGTCAGGTCGGCTCGGTGATGCGGCTTGCTGAACGTGGTCAGCGGTCCAAGGCTCTCACACTCAAGGAAAATGCCGTTGGTAAACGTCTCAAAATTGCAGCCGTAGTCGGGATACTCATGACCGTCCGCATAAGAGAAATTCTTCAGGAAAATCTGTCCCTTGTTGACAACGGCAGCCCAGCAGTCCTCGTTGTTCATTCCTATTTTGAATTTGCCCTCCGCGCCGGGCACCTGCTGAAGCGTTCCGTATCTGTTGCCAAGAAAAAACCTGTCGTCGTTGATATCCGAGTAGCTCCAGAACACATTCCGTCTGTTGGAAAGCAGCCCGTTGTCCTGTCTGTTCTGAGGGAATATCTCAACGCCGCCCGCCGCGCATACCGTAAGCGCCCACGGTGCGAGAGTTACGACAGCGCCCGACCTGTTGTATATTGCGTAGTCGATTTTCAACTTCGACGTGTTTTCCTCCAACTCTATCGTAATGGAGTGATATTGCCCCGTGCGTGCGTGGAGCGCTCCCACTTCAAGTTTATTCGGCTCGCGGCTGTTGTATTCTACGGGAACGTTGTCGGGATAATAGCTTTCGGGATAGCTTTCGGGACTGCTCCACAGTCTGCTGCCTCCGTAGATATACCATGTTTTGTCCTCGCCGAACATCTCCTTAAGCTCCTCGCCGTTGTCCGAGAACACCCTATCAACGTCCTCAAAAAGAACGTTTTCCTTTCCGTTAAGACAGTAGGAGATTATGCGCGGACCGACATCAACCGTAACGATAACGCTTGCGACGCCGTTATCCATCTTAACGCACTTTCCGAAATTCTTGTAGTTGATTTCTGTTACCTGAACCATTTGGTAGTCCTCCTGATTTGATTTTATAAAAAGCTTTAACAGCTTTCAGCCTGTATATAAAGGTTGATCAAGAGCGTATTATTTTAAAAAATTTCAAAATTCCCGCAACCACGCGCCGTTCGCTGCGCTTACTCCGCGCGATTGCGGGAAGCGGTCGGAATTTGCGAAGCAAATTCCGACACTTTTTGAAATTTCATGCGCCGACATTACGCGGCAAATAGGCTTTTTCTACAAGCTGAAAGCTTTAACAGCTTTGAATTATCTGCGCGAAGCGCAAAATTGGTATTTCATGGGAATGTGTCCCTTTGGCTCGAATGGGGCAGCCGACTTTTGTATAAGCAGTCTATCTCCACCGCGTAAGCTTTTCCCGTCCATCAGGTTATAATCTACATTATCACAGGACTTGCGGTAAGCTCTCTCCCGCAGGGCGCAGGCTTCTTGAATGCCAGAGAGTAAAGATCGCCGCAGCGCTCCTCAAAAGCCGCCTGTCGATGAGCCGCACGGCTTGTCTTGGACAGCGCCTTAAGCGAGGTGTCCAAGGGCAGGGCGCATTTAGCCGTGGAGAGTATTTCCTTTCCCTTGGAGTTCATTCCGAGCACACGAACATAAGCGTTGGGAATCAGCAGCTGCCCCTTGCTTAACCCTAAATACCCGCAAAGAACCGCTCTTCTTATTCTCGCGAGGGTATACCGCTTTGTCTTGGTGAGAAAATAAAGCTCATCAAGTGTTCCCGCTTTCCTTACAGCCTTGTAAAGACGCTCCGCAAGCCCGTTTGCCCCGTCATAAAGCTGCTCGAAATCTTCTCTGCGCATTGCCCTCAGCCGCGCCAGTATTGCGCGCTCCAGCCGATTTATATCGGCGCTCGGCGCGTCGACCGCCGGAGCGTAACGCGAATAGTCCTCTCCGCTTGATATCATCTTTCTTATAAGCGAGGCTGAGGAGAATTTTCCGGCCTCATCGCTGTCATGAGCCGCGCCCTCTCTCGTCACGGTGAACGGTTCAATAACGCTTCCGATACCGTCCAGTGCGTTCAGATACTCTATTGCCAGAGTATTGTTTGGGCTTTTCAGAACCTCGGACACATCGTCCGTGTAAAGCTCTTTTACAACCGCCGCCAACGCCGCAGGATAGCTCTGACCGCTTTTCATCAGTCCGTGGAAGCTGTCTGTATGCACTGCGTACTCGCATGCTCCCGAAGCTTCCTTCAGCACAGAAAGCTCTCCGCACTCGCTTCCGAAAGACAGCATATCAACACAGCCAAGGCTCTCGATTATTCCGACAGCGCCTGCCGCAAATCCCTCGGCAGCGGAAAGACTGTACATAGTCGGCAGCTCTATAACCAGATCAACGCCGTTTTCCAGCGCGGTTTTCGCTCTGATATACTTGTCAAACACAGCCGCGTCGCCGCGCTGTGTAAAGTTACCGCTCATAACCGCGGCAATATGCGTTGCTCCCGCTTCACGGGTCTTTTCAATAAGATACCTGTGACCGTAGTGAAACGGATTGTATTCGCAAATAATAGCTGCTGTTTTCATCTTTTCTCCTTTAATTTAAAAGAATTCTCCGAACCACAGCACCTTGCAAAGCAAGGCGCTTCAAACTCACTGATAATGCTTCGCTTCACCAGCGGCATTCGGAAAAATTATGCGCAGGAAGTCAGTTGATTTAGGCTTTAAGAGCCTGTTTAGTATCTCGTCGCACGCATCCCGCTTGCTGATTTTCCGGCATACTTAGCCAATTTTTCTTGAAATACATACAGTATTTCGGCGAAAAATTGCCGTCGTCTGCCGAAAAATCCGACGCGCGATCTGTGCACGCCGAGATACTAAACGGGCTCTAAGTACGTTTATTTAACTATGTCGTAGTGAGAATATGAATTTTTGTAGGTAAGCTGCTCCGTTAGTTAAATCACCCCACTCTACCATTTTACACCATATTCGCAAATAAATCAATTATTTTTTTGAAAACCTCTTGATTTTTTTTTCAAAAAGTAATACAATATTATAGGAATTTTGTCGTTCGGGGGAATAAACGGACGATTGTTAATTATATCGGAAAGGAAATAAACGTATGAAAATTCTTGTAATCAACGCGGGAAGCTCTTCCCTCAAGTACCAGCTTATCAATATGGAGGACGAGAGCGTAATTGCCAAGGGCAACTGTGACCGTATCGGCATCGACGGTCATATCAAGCACACCGCGTTCGACGGCAGAACGGTGGATGCCGACTGCCCGTTCCCGACCCATACGGAGGCATTTGAGAAGCTGGTTGAGGTGTTGACAACGGGAGATGCCGCTGTGCTTTCAGGCATGAGCGAAATCTCCGCCGTAGGTCACAGGATCGTTCAGGGCGCGGAAATATTTGACAAGACCACTTTGGTAACCGACGAGGTCATTCAGCAGATTGACGACCTTTCGGAGCTTGCTCCCGTACATAATCACCCCCACGCGCTGGCGCTGAGAGCGTGCAAAAAGGTTATCCCCGAAACCACACCGCAGGTCGTGGTGTTCGATACCGCGTTCCACCAGACTATGCCCGAAAAGGCTTTTATGTTCGGTATGCCCTATGAGTGCTACGAAAAGTATCATGTTAGAAAATACGGTTTCCATGGAACTTCTCACAGATTTGTTACCCAAGCTTTAGCGGACGCGATGGGCAGGGATATCAAGGATCTGAAAATAGTTTCCTGTCATCTCGGCAACGGTTCGTCGATAACGGCGGTTGAAGGCGGAAAATCCATTGATACCTCCATGGGCTTCACACCGCTTGACGGCGTTATCATGGGTACGCGTTCGGGCTGCGTAGACCCATCGGCGGTTACATTTATCGCAAGCAAGCTGGGGCTTTCTCCCTCCGAGATGAGCGACTATCTTAACAAGAAATCGGGCTTTCTCGGTATTTCGGGAATATCCAGCGACAACCGCGACATCACTGCCGCTGCGACAAACGGCGACAAGCGCGCCAGTCTTGTAGGCGAAATGCTTCGGTATGAGATCAAAAAATATATCGGCTCTTACGCGGCGATAATGAACGGTCTGGACGCGGTGCTCTTTACGGGCGGTATCGGTGAGAATTCCGACGACCTGCGCGCGGACGTTTGCCGCAATATGGAATATCTCGGCATAAAGCTCGACGAAAAGGCGAATGAGGGAATGCGCGGAAAGCTCTGCAAAATTTCCGCTCCGGACAGCAGGGTAGAGGTATGGGTGGTTCCCACCAATGAGGAGCTGCTTATTGCGCGTGATACCAAGGAACTGGTCGAGGGATTGTAATAAGAATTTTCACATACGCGGATTCGGATTGCAGAATAAGCTCATTTGCAACGCAATGTCAGCGCATTAATTTTCAAAAAGTGTCGGAATTTGCGAAGCAAATTCCGACCGGTTTCCGCAATCACGCGCCGTTCGCTTTGCTCACTCCGCGTGATTGCGGGGATTTTGAAATTTTTTAAAATAATCCACCTTTGGTCAACCTTTATGTACAGTCTGTGCCCGCGGATCTCCGCGGGCTTTTTTTCTGCATTTATTGTCAAATAAGAAGCCTTGACAAAAAGAAAGTTTTGTGGTAGAATATATTTGGTATATTTTCAGCGCGAAGGAGGGGAATCCGTGGAAGAACTTCGGGAAACGTCCGACGAGAAAAGAGTCCGCTCCGACGAAGAGAATAACGGCGGGGAGTGCGGTTTTCGGGCGGAGGACAACGCGGAATGCTCCCTTCAAAGTGATATTCCGACCGAGCAAGAAATCGGCGGAGGAACGAAAAGAAACGCTGCGATAAAGCGCTTTGTGATCTCGGTGAAGGTCAGAACCGCTTACTTTGCGTATCTGATAGTTTTTCTGATAACTTTTGCGGTTATGCTTTTTCTGCTGACTTTGGCGGCTGTGGGAATACCCATGGGCATTATTTTCGGAGTTTTCGGTGTTGCCGTCAAGCTGTTCAAGGCGGATTTTATTATAACACAGCTCGCTCCCGAGCTGATGATATTCGGAGGGCTTGCGGCTGCCTGCGGTACGGCGTTCTGCGGACTGCTGGCGGTAAAGGCGGGGTTCATGGTTTCGCGTTTTTTCTTAAAAATAAAGCGGCGCTGTGACAGGCTGAGAGGCTGGGTCGGATAATGGAGAAAAAAGTCAATGTACTGCTGATTGTTACCGCAGTCCTGACAATATTTTTCGGCGGCTTTGCTTATTATTTCCGTAACGCCGAGCATGATTCGGCTCAGACAGGGGATGTAACTCTGCCTTTGTGCGAATATATAAATATTGAGATATTGAGATTAGACGTGGAGATAGTACCGTATGAGGGCGACAATATCCGTGTGGTGTATAAAAATGAGGTCCCGCTCGATCTGGAGCTTGGAGATAACCGGCTGACCGTAAGAGAGAGCGAGGAGTTTGTAATATCGCTTTTCGCGGGCAGCGAGGCGGAATTCGGATTATGTCTGTATCTGCCGGAGGAGAAATACCGTGAGATCACTGTGTATACGGGCGGCGGCAGTGTTGAAATTGACGGTGCGGAATGCGAAAAAATGACGGTTATAACCAACAGCGGCAATATCTCCGTAAGGAATAACACTTCGCTTGTAAATTTGGTAACAAGCACGGGGAATATTCTGTTGGATTTTGCCGAGGTGGTTCAGGACAGCTCGGTGCAGTGCAGAAGCGGAAACGCGGAAATTCTGATACCCAAGGACAGTTCCGTGTCGCTGGAGTTTGAAACTGACACGGGGGAGTGTGTTACGGAGCTTTTTAAGGGCAGCGTATACGGAAGTTACAAATACAGCTTCAACGGTGGCAAGCGGAGCGTTTTTGCATCGCTTGAGTCGGGAACGCTCACTATAGCGGAGCGGGACGGAACTTGATATCATACAGGGCGGCAGAGCTTGTCCGTTGGAATTGACAATTGATTTATACCGGCAGAAAGGACGGAAAAATCCGATGAAAAATTTCAGGCATGTGATAACCATGACCTCAACGGCGCAGGAGCAGTACTGCAATCTTTCCTTTGAGGTGGAGGAGTGCGTGCGCAGAAGCGGCATAAGCGAGGGAATCTGCGTGGTGTTTTCGCAGCACACCACGTCCTCAGTGTTTCTGGAAAACGACCGCGAAAAGCTCTATAAGGACTGGTCGGAGCTTCTGAGCAGCGCCACCCAGTGCAAGGTGCATTATATGGTGGATTATACCAGCGCGGGAAAGGCTCATATGAAACAGATACTGCTGGGTTCCTCGGTAACGATACCGATATCGGAGGGCAAACTGGATCTCGGTCCGCGTCAGTATATAATGTACGGGGATTTTGACGGCTGCCGTGAAAAGTCTGTTGTGGTCAAAATAATAGGCGAGTGATACATTCAGCGGAGAGCACAAAAAGCCGTGCATTCGGAGGTGCGAAAAGCAAAGTGCCGCAAATCGTCCGCGCATGAAATTTCAAAAAGGTCGAATTTGCCGCAGGGCAAACGAAGAAAGTTTTCCGCTTGGCATGCGCAGTGAGTGAACGGAGCAGGAACAGCGGAAATTCTGAAATTTTTTAATAAGGTGAAAAGATGCTTTCTGTGATAATTCCCGCCTATAATGAACAGGAAAATATTGCCAACACCGCTACGGTTATATCGGGGATACTGGACGCGGAGGAAATCGATTTTGAGATGATTTTCGCCGACGACGGCTCCAAGGATGAAAGCTGGGCGGAAATATGCCGCCTTAACGGAGAAAATCCGAGGGTGAGGGGTCTGCGGTTTTCGCGGAATTTCGGCAAGGAGGGCGCTATTTTTGCGGGGCTTAAGGCGGCGGAGGGTGACTGCGCGGTGCTTATAGACTGCGACCTTCAGCACCCGCCCGAGCTTATACCGCAGATGTACCGCATGTGGGAAAACGGCGCGGAGGTGGTGGAGGCGCGCAAGTCCTCCCGCGGACGCGAAAGTCTTTTCTATAAGCTATTTGCCAAGGGATTTTACAAGCTGATGAAGTCCTCATCGGGAATAAATCTGGACGGAGCGAGCGACTTCAAGCTGCTGGACAGAAAGGCAGTGGACGCTCTGAACGAAATGCCCGAGCGTATGACGTTTTTCAGGGCGCTGTCGGGTTGGGTTGGCTTCCGTACGGAGCATATCGAGTTTGATGTAAAGCCGCGAAACGCGGGGAAAACCAAATGGAACTATAAAAAGCTGTTTGTTTTCGGGATAAATTCGGTTACCTCCTTTACAAATTTTCCCATGCACATTATCACACTGATAGGCGTTGTCTTTGGGATATTCGCGGTGGTGATGGGAATACAGACTCTTGTAAACTATTTCAGCGGCAATGCCCGCGACGGGTTCACTACGGTAATATTGCTGCTGCTTATACTTGGCGCCTGCCTTATGATTGGGGTGGGGATAATCGGATTTTATCTGTCAAAAATTTACGAGGAGATCAAGCGCAGACCGCGCTATATCATTTCGGAATACACTAAAAGAACGCGGCGAAAGGAATGAATCAGTTGAGCGGGTTGAGCGGATCTAATGTGCTGAGCGGCAGCGAAGCCAAAAAGGGAAATTTATTTACAAGAAATTATATTCTGCTTGTGTCGGCGCTGCTGCCCGCGGCTATTCTTTTTGTGGCATATATCATTTTTGAAATCTATCCTTTCGGGGAGAGATCGGTGCTTTCACTTGACCTCAATGCGCAGTACGTCTACTATTTTGACTATATGTACGACGTGCTGGCGGGGAAGGAGAGCCTTTTTTACTGTTGGAGCAGGAATCTTTCGGGAGAGTTTGCGGGAATAATAGGCTATTACCTTGCAAGCCCGTTCAACTGGATAGTGTGGGCGTTTCCGCGGAAGATGATAACCGAGGGTCTTATGGCTATGATCCTCGCAAAAGCGGGAGCGGCAGGACTTACCTCCGCGATACTTCTTAAAAAGCAGCGAGGCTACTCAAACTGTACCGCCGTTACATTTTCAGTGATGTACGCGCTGTGCGGCTTCTTTATCGTGCAGACCATGAATCCCATGTGGCTGGACGGGCTTTTGGGGCTGCCGCTGGTAATTATGGGAATAGAGCGTCTGTGCGAGAAAAAGAGCTTCGCGTTGTATGTTCTGTCGTTGCTGTATGTTTTTGTGACAAATTTCTATATCGGCTACATGATAGGGATTTTCTCCGCGCTTTATTTTGTGTACTTCACGCTTTCAAACCGCTCGGAAAAGACGCGTGGCGCTTCGGTGATAGTAGTGTACGGTTTTTCCTCGCTGGCTGCTATCCTGATGTCCTGCTTTATGATAATGCCTGTTTATATGTCCCTTTCCAACGGCAAATTTTCTTTCAGCGGAGTGCCCGATTACACCCCTGTGGAGAACTTCAATATCGCGGATATTTTCATAAAGCTCTTCCCGACCACCTATGACACGGTGCGCATGGAGGGACTGCCGATATTGTACTGCGGAACGCTGGCGTTGGTGATGGCGGCGGTGTATTTTGCGTCGCGAAGGTTCTCCGCGCGCGAGCGCATTTCCGGCGGGATACTTATTGGGGTTCTTGTGCTGTCTATGTATATCCGACCGATAGATATGCTGTGGCACGGCGGACAAATGCCGAACTGGCTGCCATACAGGTACAGCTTTTTTGTGATATTCTTGCTGTGGGTATTCGGAGCACAGGCGTTCGACGGTATAAAAAAGATTCGCCCGAAAGCGATAGGCACGGCGTTTGTGATACTGCTGGGAATGCTGTTGTATTCCGACTATAACGCGGGTCACGAGTTCTACGACACAAACCTCATTATTGTTATTCCTCTGCTTTTGCTGGCTGTAATGAGTGTAATGGCAGCCGTTTATAAAAAATTCGGCGGGCACAAGTTTGTTAAGGTAACGATAACGGTGCTTGTCAGTTTGGAAATGCTGCTTAACACTGCGCTTACCTTGTTTGATATGGACGAGGATATAATCTTCTCGGACAGATCGACTTATCTGGGAACCATTCCATATTCCCGTAAAATCACCGACGCCATTCACGAAATGGACGATAGCTTTTACCGCATGGAAAAGACCTACCACCGCTGTGTGAACGACCCGATAGCGCTCAGAATGTACGGAATGAGCCACAGCTCCAGCACTCTCAATTCAAAAGCCATACAACTTCTGAAATCCCTCGGTTTCTCCGCAAGGGAGCATTACACCCGCTATGACGGCGCAACGATGCTGACGGACGATATTTTCGGTGTAAAATATGTGCTTTCGCAGTACAAATGTTATGTGCCGTATGGCAAAACCGTTCCGATTGATAACGAGCTTAACGTCACTGTTTACGAGAACGAGGACGCGTTGGGTATCGCGTATCTTGCCGATAAGGATATAATCGGCTACAGCTTCAGCGAGTATTCACCGTTCCTTGCTCAGAACCGTCTGGCTTCAATGCTGACGGGAAACAAGGCGCTTACGGTATTCAAAACTCTGTCCAATTCCGCGGTATCGTTTGACAGCAATAATATAACAGTCGGGGAAACCACCGACGCTCACTCCAGCTTCCGCAAGATAAACGACGGTGACGCGTGGATATCCTATGACATTACCATGCCCGCCAACGGTGCGATATATATGTATCTTCCGACGGATTACGAGCGGGAAACTCAGTTGTATATAAATGACCAATATCTTTCAAACTATTACATGAATGAGAATTACAGCATAGAGTATCTGGGCACGTATGAGGCGGGCGAAACATTCAAGCTGCGGATAAATCTGCTTCAGGACGCGTTGTATTTCAAGAATCCGCAGTTCTACTATATTGACAGCAGCTCTCTGCAGCGTTTCAGCGGAATAATGGGAGAAATTAACGAGGAAACGAGCGTTGCGGTGAACTCCCGTACCGAGCTGAATATTAAGGTAAACGCTGAGGAAGACTGTGCTCTCTTTACCACCATACCTTATGAAAAAGGTTGGACAGCATACATTGACGACGAGGAAGCGGAAATAAAAGCTTCGCTGGACGATGCGCTGATATGCTTGGATATCTCAAAGGGCAGTCACAGCATAACGCTCAGGTTTTTCCCCGCAGGTCTTGAATTGGGATTGATTTTTACGTCCAGCGGAGCGATGCTGTTTCTGATAATGCTGCTTATCAGCGCGGAGGTAAAGCGCCATGCCCGTGCTGCTGCGGTTAAAAGAACAAACGATTTGTCGCGACCTTCCGAAAGTTTGGAGGATACTGATGGTAGTTTAAGCGATAATACCGATATTTCCGAAAGCCTTGAGGACGTTGGCGTTTCCGAGGAAAATGAGAACATCGAAGATGATCCGTTCAAGCTGTTTGACGAATATGAGAGCGATTCTATTGAAGAGATAAACGAAGCGATAGAGTATACTCCCGAAAAAACAATTTATGACTCGTCTGCCGCGATAATTCCCGAGGTTAACAAGGCAGAATTGGATAGCGATTTAAAGGATAGTATGCCGACAAGCAGTAGTGAGTCTTCCGAAATAACAAAATCCGATGGTGACTTTGAACCCTTTGCGGTATTTAACGATACTCCTGTCGAGCGAGAAAACACATCTTTTCAGGCAGATGTAGATATTCCCGCGCAAACAGGGCTTCGGGAAACCGAATCGGTGAATCGTGCACCTGAGGGGGTACAACATTCAATTAATATAGCGACTTTGTCTGAATCCGTAGAGGAAAATGCGCAAAAGCCGGAGAGTATCTTAAACAAAATCGGTGAATCCGTTCCCGAAGCGCAGCAGACCTTGACTGGCATGCATAATCGCGGTGCGGAATCGGTCAACAGCCAAAAGCAGACTGTGGGGTCTATGCCGCAGGCGGCATACGATGAACTTGACGAACCCAGGACAGAAACAGGTAAAACTCTGCCCAAACCCGCGCATGACGCGTTCTTGGCGTTCAGCAGCTTTATTGACGAGAATTTTGGAGGTGATACCCCCGCAGTTATAGCAGAGGTCGCCTCGCCCCAACTGCGTTCAGATATTCCGGCAGTAATAGAGGAAATGCCTGTCGCGCAGCCGAAAGAGCCAGAGTCGACCGAGCCGCTGCGATTTGAGGAGCTGCCTGATGTTACCTCCTATGATGAGATATCCTACGATGATATTTCATTTGAGGGTATTTTCGCCGAGCCCCCGCCGCCCATTATCCCCGAATCGCCCGACAACCGCGCCAACAGTTAACTATTAACCAAAAGCCGTTCTGCTGATCAGGACGGCTTTTCCGTTCATTAAAAATTCTTCGGGATTTTTTACTGAAAAAATTGAAAAGTCAAGTGGTTAATGCAAAAAAACGCCAATTCTACAAATTAAATAGAATTGGCGTTGATTATATATAATTTATTGTAGAATATGCACAAAGGACGCAAAAAAGTTGTTTTTTCGACTTGAACGGATAAGATTTTTTCGCAATCAGGGCATAGCAAAGCTGA
>CAJULF010000045.1 GCA_910587135.1 uncultured Oscillospiraceae bacterium | reverse complement strand
TTTTATTCCACCGCTTCAAGCGGTGGTTTTTTGCGCTAAAGCTACAAAAAGTGTCGGAATTTGCGAAGCAAATTCCGACCGGTTCCCGCAACCGCGCGGAGGTGGTTTTGCGCAATATGCGCGTGGCTGCTTGTTGAGTTTTGCAGCTGTTTGCGCAAAACCTCGCGCAGCGAACGGCGCGTGATTGCGGGAATTTTGAAATTTTTTTAAAAATCCAAATCAGGTCAACCTTTAAAAGACCCGCACAGTTCTCCTCGCCCAATTATTCGGCTCGCATATTTCCTGTTTTTTCGGGAATACTATTGACAAAAATTATTAAATGTGGTATAATCCTATTAAGCTGATAGGGATTATATGTATTCCCCTGAAGCGATGATATTATTGAAATCGGGTGATAGAATGATATATGCGGATAACGCGGCAACAACAAAGCTCAGCAGAACCGCATTGGAAGCAATGCTGCCTTTTATGGAGGAGAGCTTCGGCAACCCGTCCTCACTGCATACCGCGGGGCAGGAGGCGGCGGCGGCTTTGTTCAATGCCAGAAAAGATATTGCGGACTGCATTGGCGCGGACGTAAAGGAAGTCTACTTTACGTCGGGCGGCAGCGAAGCGGATAATCAGGCACTGTTTACGGCGGCAGAGCTTGGCGAGCGCAAGGGCAAAAAGCATATCGTTTCGGATAAGATAGAGCACCATGCCGTGCTGCATACCTTGAAAAAACTGGAAAAGCGCGGTTTTGAGGTAACTCTGCTTGACGTGGACGGAGAGGGATTTGTAAACCCTGAGGATGTCAGGGCGGCGATCCGTCCCGATACCGCCCTTGTAACTGTTATGACCGCCAACAATGAGATTGGTACGGTTATGCCGATAAAGGAAATCGCGGCGGTTTGCAGGGAGAGAGGGGTTTTATTCCACACAGACGCGGTTCAGGCAGTGGGGCATATTCCTGTTGATGTTAACGAACTGGGCTGCGATATGCTTTCGCTTGCCGCCCATAAATTTCACGGGCCTAAGGGCACGGGAGCGCTCTACGTGCGAAAGGGCATTACTCCGTCGGTTCTTATAGAGGGCGGAGCGCAGGAGCGCGGACGGCGCGGGGGTACAGAGAACATTCCCGCGATAGTCGGAATGGCGGCGGCGCTCAAGGAGGCAACCGCGGCTATTGAAAAAAACGGCGCAGAGCTGACAAAAATGCGGAACAGGCTGATAGAGGGATTATCAAAAATTCCTCATTCGGTATTGAACGGAGCCGCTGAAAAGCGTCTGCCGGGAAATGTGAATATGTGCTTTGAGGGAATTGAAGGCGAAAGTCTGCTGCTGCTTCTCGATATCAAAGGCATATGCGGCTCGTCGGGTTCTGCCTGCACATCGGGTTCGCTTGATCCGAGCCATGTTCTGCTGGCGATAGGCAGACCGCACGAGGTGGCGCACGGGTCGCTCAGGTTAACTTTGTCCGCGTACAATACCGATGAAGAGGTCGAAACTATAATAAAGACCGTACCGGAGGTCGTGGATTATCTCAGAAATATATCGCCTGTCTGGCAGGATTTACGGGAGGGCAAGAGAAAATATGTTATACAGTGAAAAAGTTATGGATCATTTCACAAATCCGAGAAACGTAGGAACAATGGAGGACGCGGACGGTATCGGAGAGGTGGGCAACGCAAAGTGCGGGGATATTATGAAGATATTCCTGAAAATCAACGGCGATATCATAGAGGACGTGAAATTCAGCACATTCGGCTGCGGCTCGGCAATAGCAAGCAGCAGCATGGCTACGGAGATGATAAAGGGCAAGCCGATCTCGCAGGCGCTGGACCTTACAAACAAAGCGGTGGTGGAGGCTCTGGACGGTCTGCCTCCCCATAAAATACATTGCTCGGTGCTTGCCGAGGAGGCGGTAAAGGCGGCAATAAAGGACTATTACGATAAAAACGGGATTTCCTACGACGAATCGCTTTTCCCGCAGGAGCATGACTGCGAGCATTGCGGAGAATAATGGGCGAGTGCTGTCTGCCCGCCTAAGACCATATATAAATGTTGACCTAAGCTGTGCTTCTGTTAAGTGATGTTGACCTAAGGCTGATTATTTAAAAAAATTTCAAAATTCCCGCAATCACGCTCCGCTTCACTCCGTTTCGCTTTGCGCGATTGCGGGAACCGGTCGGAATTTGCTAAGCAAATTCCGACACTTTTTGAAATTTCATGCGCCGACATTGGCGGCATATAAGCTTTTTTCTACAATCTGACGCGGTCTGCATACCCGCGTTTTGGATTATTAACGCAACGCGGAGCGGTTTTTTTAATAATCTTTTGATTTTACGTTCAATACCTATTGAATTTCTTTGAGTTTTGGTGTATAATATTGATTATATTTTGGATTTTTTCTTTGCGGCATACATTACATAACATGAATTTGCTCCCGAAAATCTGACGGCATATGAACTTAATACACGATTTGTATGTTTCTGATAATCGGCTGTTCGGAATGCTTTTTGAAAATATAAAAAGCGGCAGGTCAAATACCTTGCCGCGCGTGGAAGGAAGAAAATAATGGAAAAAGTACAATGGAAGGGCGGAACGCTGCTGTCACCCGTACCTGCGGTGCTGGTGTCCTGCGGGACTATGGAAAAGCCGACTGCGCTTACCGTCGCATGGACGGGAATAACCTGTTCCGACCCGCCCAAAACCTATATCTCGCTAAGGAGCGAAAGAAACTCATACGAAATAATAAAGAAATCGGGTGAGTTTGTGATAAACATGATGCCCTCAAGCTTTGTAAGGCAGGTTGACTATTGCGGTATAAAATCGGGCAAAACCGAGGACAAGCTGGCAAAAATGAAGCTTGTACCTCAGGAAAGCGGATTGATTTCCGCGCCTCAGATAGCACAAAGCCCTATTTCAATGGAGTGCAGGGTAACGGGGATAATCCCCCTTGGCTCTCACGATATGTTTATGGCGGATATACTGGCGGTAAACGTCGCGACAAATTTGCTGGACGAGCGCGGGCGTTTGCGGATAGAGCAGGCGGGTCTGATGGCTTACGCCCACGGAAGCTATTTCGCTCTTGGAAAGAAAATCGGCAGCTTCGGCTTTTCGGTGAAGCCAAAGCGCCCCAAAAACCCAAAATACAAGAAAAATTAAGCAATCTCGGCTTCCCCATACAGAAGCCGAGATTACTTTGCGGAAAAAACCAATTTGCCGCGAAGTGTCGGCACATGAAATTTTGAATTTTTTAAATAATCCAATTTTGGTCAACCTTTATATACGAGCTGATGTAGTCTTGTGTAAAAACTTTCTCCGTAAAGCTGTCCTGCGAATTCAAATCTGTTTTCGCCTTTCCCGCTCGAAATGCTCCAATGAGATTCCCTCCTCACGCGCCTGTTTGTAAAGCAGCGCCAGACGGGACATTACGGCGTTCTCCTCAAAAATAAGGGCATCTATCGCATCGTTATCTTCCGTCATATCAAAGCAGGCGCGTATATCCTCAAGACGGTTTGTCAGCTCAGAACAGCGCCTTTCAAATTCCTCGCGCTTGTCCGGTTCGGATTTCTTGTTCCACACAGAAAAAATATTTGACAGTTGAAGCCTCATGATATGTACCTCCGTTTTTTTAATTCTATTAAATTAGACATACATTTATTACTGTAAAATCATAAATTTTTTCCGGTTTTAACTCAATATATTAAATGCGGATTTTAAAAAAATTTAAAATCCATGTATGTAAAAAGCATAACAATGCTTCAGTCTGTAGAAAAAGCCTATTGACAACGCAATGTCGGCGCATTAAATTTCAAAAAGTACACATTTGCCGAAAGGCAAATGTGTACGGTTTCCGCAGTCGCGCAGAGCGAAACGAAGTGAAGCGGAGCGTGAATGCGGAAATTTTGAAATTTTTTTAAGGCAATACCGCACAAAGCTTGTGCGCAGATTGCGCCGTCAGGTTTTTCGTCAGATTGTACAAGCTCGACGCCGGCGGGCTGACGCCCGCCAAGGAGAACTTGTGCAATATGACGGAAAATATGCAAGCAAGATGCGTGCAAAGCGCGAAGCGCGGGCTTTGTGCGGTGTTGCCTTAAATAATTAGCCTTAGGTCAACCTTTATATACAGTCTGAAGCATAACAATGCTTTTACTTTTTTCACTTGATTTTTTCGCCAATATATGTTACAATAAAAAATGCAGAATGCAGCGGGACGGTACAGTATTGCCGTCAGCAAACCCGAAAGGAGAGCGCTTCCGAAACGGGAGCGTAATTTGTAAAATGAGAAAAAACGTAAAGCTGTCCAATAAAAAGGCTGACAAAACACCCGAAAAAGAACCGTTTTATTTCTTTGTGAAGGATCAGGGAGAGGGCGCGGCAAGGGTAATTGTTATTGTGCTTAAGATAATCGAGATTATATTAACGTCTATCTTTGCGCTGTGTCTTGGGGTTTTCGGCTCGATAATAATGTCGGCGGAGATTAAAGATGCGGCAATGTATATGTGGCTTGCCACATCGGCGGTTTATGTTATCGGTACATTTGTGGTTATGCTCGGGCATTCAAAAATAGCGCTGTGTATACATGGAGCCGCAACAGTGGGGACGGTGGTCACCTATTTTCTGTTTCAGGTCATGTTCGCTCAGATACCCGAAAACAACGGACCATCGGTGCTGTATATGCCCTGCATCTTTATCACGATTATCACATTCGTTATAATGCTGCTGATAAATCTTCCGAAATGGCTGGAGAAGCAGGCGGCAAAGGACCGGGAGATAGCTCCCTCAATTTTGTCAAAGAACGAGGAGGAATAAGCTGTGAGTACCATTATTTCAAAGGATATCCGTTTTCATCTGAAAATCAGGAACGGTGATGTTGGACGGTATGTTATCCTGCCGGGCGATCCGGGGAGAGTTCCACTTATCGCGGAGTATCTCGAAAACGCTAAGCAGATAGCATGCAACCGCGAGTATAATGTTTATACGGGTTATCTCGGCGGAGTAAAGGTAAGCGTATGTTCTACGGGAATAGGAGGTCCCTCGGCGGCAATCGCCGTGGAGGAGCTTATAGAGAGCGGCGCGGATACGTTTATAAGGGTAGGCACAAGTGGTGGGATAAATCTTAAGGTAGTCGGCGGAGATTTGCTTGTGGCAAGCGCGGCGGTGCGAAGCGAGGGCACAAGTCACGAATACATCCCCGACGGCTATCCCGCAGTTGCTGATTTTGAGGTCACGAGGGCGCTGAAAGACGCGGGTGACGAGCTTTCCACCAATGAGGACGGAAACCGCTGTCATGTGGGTGTAGTTCACTGCAAGGATAATTTTTACGGCGAAATAGACCCGAACAATACCGCGGTGGCTTCAAAGCTGAACGCGGCTTGGGAAGGATATATACGCTGCGGCTGCCTTACCAGCGAGATGGAATCGGCGGCTATATTCTCGGTGGCTCTGCTGCGCGGGGTTCGCGCGGGCGCGGTAATGACGGCTTTGTGGAATGTGGAGCGCACCAACGCGGGTCTGCCCGATAAGAATTGCGACAGTACAGACAGAGGAATAAGGTGTGCTATCGGCGCGATAAGAAAGCTGATTATAGTCGACAATTAAGGGCTGAAACATCCGCAAAATCGGGAAAAATCACGTATCCAACAGCTTTTTGTTTTACGGAGTATAAAATATTTAATGATACCAAGATAAACCCGCATTAAAACAGCACTGCCCATAATACAAAATGACCGCACCGGAAGATGCGGTCATTTTGTATTATATACGAAAACACCCTTAAGGGGCAGCCTGTACAACTTTGCAGCGAAATAGCATACCATATTAACTTTTACAGGTGATACGATCCAACCTGTTCAAATCTTTCTGTTAAAAACGTATAAGAAAAATACCGTGTGCGAATTTGCGGGAGTCGTTAAGGATTGATACTTGGAAAAAAGCCTCTTGATTTTTGTCGGATAATGTGATATAATATATGAAACGATATCACACCAAAAAGGCGGGAATTCATATGAATATAACAGAATTCGCAAAAATCGCGGGAGTTTCCAAATCGGCGGTCAGCAGATACTTCAATAACGGATATCTTGCCGAGGACAAGCGGCAGCTTATTGAAAAGGCGATTGAAAAAACAGGATATTCGCCGAGCGTTTCGGCGCAGAATATCCGCACTAAGGTGACAAAACTGGTGGGAGTAATCATGCCTAAGCTCTCAAGCGAAAGCTGTGCGCGCGTTACCGAGGGAATAAGTCAGGTGCTGAGTGAGGACGGTTATGAGATGCTGCTTGTCAATACTGCCAACGACTATCAAAAAGAGGTGGAATATCTCGATCTGTTCCGGCATAACCGTGTGGACGGTGTAATTTTGATTGCAACCGTTTTCACCCCGCTGCACAAAAGCATACTAAATAAAATGCGTATTCCCGTGGTGATCGTCGGACAGTCTTATAAGGGCTTTAACTGTGTATGCCATGACGACCGCGGCGCAGCTTACGCGCTGACCAAGCTCATGCTGGAGAAGGGCGCGAAAAAACCTGCCTATATCGGGGTAACGCTTGACGACAAAGCGGCGGGAGCGGAACGCAGCGACGGTTTCACAAAAGCTCTTTCCGAAGCGAATATCGCCATATCGGAAAAGCACAAAGCCGTTGCGGAATTTACGATAGATTCCGGATATGAGCAGGCTAAGCGTATCCTATCGGGCAGAAACAAACCGGACTGTCTGTTTTGCGCAACCGACAACATTGCCGCGGGTGCACTGCTATACTGCGCGGAAGCGGATATAAAAGTTCCGTCAGAGCTTATGGTTTGCGGAGTGGGGGATTCTGTCCTGGGACGTATAACCGCTGTTTATCTTACATCCGCTCATCTTCACTACAAGACGTCGGGCATCGAGGCGGCGCGAATGCTGCTTTCGGCGATAAACCGCCACGATTCCGTGCCGAGAATAACAAAGCTGGATTTTGAGATAGCAGAACGCGAGTCCACAAACAGATAACGTGAAACTATGTGAAACCGACAATTATTTTTCCGAAAAATGATATATTACGTCAATAGACAAAATCTTTCCTGTGATATATAATATAATCACAAAATGAAATTGATTTCACAATATTTTTTTTTTAGGAAAGAGGTTGATTCTATGGACTACAGACAATGCGCATCGGAAATACTGCGTGATCTGGGCGGCAAGGAAAACCTTATCAGTGCGGCTCACTGTGCCACAAGACTCCGCCTGATCATCGCGGACAACAATAAGGTCAGCAAGGTGGATCTGGAAAACACGGACGGCGTAAAGGGTGTTTTTGAAGCATCGGGACAGTTACAGATAATTATCGGCACAGGCACGGTAAACAAGGTGTACGATGAATTTATAGCGCTCGCTGGCGTTTCGGCAGCCTCAAAGGACGAAGTGAAGAAAGCTGCCGCCGCGAAAGGAAATATTTTTCAGCGTGTAGTAAAGACGCTGGGCGACGTATTTGTGCCTATTTTTCCCGCGATCGTTGCGGGCGGTCTTATAATGGGTATAATGGAAGCTCTCAACTTTATGGCTAACAACAACATTATTTCAATCAACCAAGATGGATACTTTTTTAGGATAATAACCATGCTTTCCAATGCGGCGTTTACATTCCTCCCGATCCTTATCGGTTACAGTGCCACAAAGGTTTTCGGCGGCAATCCGTATCTGGGCGCGGTTCTGGCGATGTTTTTGATTCACCCCGATCTTCAGAACGCCTACACCGTATCCGAGGGCGTGCAGCAAAGCTTCAGCATTTTCGGTTTATACAACGTTAACATGGTGGGATATCAGGGGCATGTCATTCCGATAATTATGGCGTCGCTGATACTCGCGACAGTGGAGAAAAAGCTCCATAAAATCGTTCCCGAAATCATTGATCTGTTTGTAACTCCGCTGGTCAGCCTGCTTGTTTCGGGTCTGCTTACATTTACCTTTATCGGTCCGCTGTTTGTGGCTGTCGAAAACGGCGTTCTCTGGTTCGTTCAGTGGCTCATCACCATTCCGTTCGGAATCGGCAGCTTCATTATGGGCGGAATTTACTCGACTACCGTTGTCGGCGGCGTACATCATATGTACACCATCATCGACATGGGGCAATTATCGAATTACGGTTTCACATACTGGCTGCCGATAGCCTGCGCCGCAAACGTAGCGCAAGGCGGCGCCTGCTCGCGGTAGCGTTAAAGAGCAAAAACGCAAAAATAAAGAGCGTTGCGTTTCCCTCCTCGCTTTCTTGTATGCTCGGTATCACAGAGCCGGCTATTTTCGGCGTAAACATAAGATTTATGAAGCCCTTTATATTCGGTTCGATAGGAGGAGCGGTCGGCGCATGCATTGCCTCCGTTATGCACCTCGGCGCAAGCTCAACGGGCGTTACGGGATTGTTTGCGATACTTCTGCACCTTCACGCTCCGATAAAATATATCATTGTAATAGCCGCCGCGGCTGCAGTCGCGTTTGTTCTGACATGGTTCTTCGGCTATAAGGAAAAGTCCGGTGAAATATCCGAAGAGAATAAATCCGAACCTGCGGCTGAAAATAATACTCAGACTAAGGAACCCTCCGCCGAAGAAAAGACGTTTGAAATTGCTTCTCCATTAAAGGGAAAAGTCATCGCATTAAGCGATGTTCCGGACGAAACCTTTGCAACGGGCGTGCTGGGAGAAGGCGCGGCGATAGAACCGGCAGAGGAAAGGGTTATCGCTCCTGCGGACGGAGTTGTAAGCTCGCTTTTTGATACGTTCCATGCGATAGGACTGACACTGGACGGCGGCGCTGAACTGCTTATTCATGTGGGAATAAATACCGTCGAGCTAAAAGGCGAATTTTATAAGGCGTATGTGAAAGAAGGCGACAGAGTAAGCAAGGGACAGACCCTTATCACATTCGATAAGGCTGCGATAGAAGCAAAGGGTTATAAAACCGTTACTCCCGTTATCATTTCCAACACGGAGGACTACGGAGCGGTAGAAAAGACCGAAGCGGAATCGGTGGATATCGGAGAAACTTTGATATATCTGAGGTGATATGTATATGGATACAAAATGGAGACAGAAGTTACATCTTGAGCCGCCCGTCGGTTGGCTCAACGACCCCAACGGACTGTGTCGGTTCAAAGGAAACTATCATATATATTTTCAATACGCGCCCGATGATATAAACGGCGGCGTAAAGAAATGCTGGGGTCATTATCGAAGCCCCGATATGATAAACTGGGAATTTACGGGAACGGTACTTGTTCCCGATATTCCCGAGGACAGGGACGGTGTTTATTCGGGCAGCGCCATTGTCAAGGACGGTACGCTTCACCTGTTCTACACGGGAAACGTCAAGGAAAAGGGCGATTATGACTATATTTTAAGCGGACGCGGCGCAAATGTAATTCATGTGACAACCGACGACGGTCACAGCATGAGCGAAAAGCGGGTAGTGCTGAGAAACGCCGATTATCCCGATTACTGCTCCTGCCATGTTCGGGATCCAAAGCTGTGGGAGGAAAACGGCAAGTATTATATGGTGCTCGGAGCAAGAACACGCTCCGATGAGGGCTGCGTACTTATCTACGAATCCGATGACCTTGACGAATGGCGGTTTGCAAGAAAATTATCCGTTCCCGATTTCGGGTATATGTGGGAATGTCCCGATATGATAGAAATTGACGGACGCAGATTTCTCGGTGTATCTCCGCAGGGATTGCCTCATTACGATACCCGTTTCCAGAATTTGTTCAGTTCGGGATATTTTCTTTTGGACGATAACGGGCTTCGCGATTTTGAGGAATGGGATTACGGCTTTGACTTTTACGCTCCGCAAACCTTTGCAGCCCCCGACGGACGCAGAATTTTGATAGGCTGGATGGGAATGGGCGGCGCTTCATATACAAATCCAACCGCACAGTTGGGGTTGCAGCACTGCCTTACTCTTCCGAGAGAGCTTACCGTTTCAAAGGACGGCAATATTCTGCAAAATCCCATCAGAGAGCTTGAGAACCTGCGCGGCGGAAATATCGCCGTATCGGACGGAGAACGCGGACAGCTCGCACTTCCCTTTGAGCTTGTCGGGAGCGTCAAGGGCAGCTTTGATATCGACATCAACAGCTCCGTTAAATTAAGCTACGACGGAAGAATGTTCCGTCTTGAATTTACCGGCGAAAGCCTCGGCTGCGGCAGAGATGCACGTAACGCGAAGCTTGAACAATGCGGCGATATCAGAATCATTGCGGATCTTTCCTCAATGGAAATTTACCTTGACGGCGGCAAAAAGGTTTTGAGCACAAGATTTTATCCCGAGGGCGAAAACGTAAATCTGCGCGCAAACGGAATAGCTTTAAAGGGTTGGCGTCTGAAAGGAATGGAGGTGCATATTCTTGGCAAATAAAA
Organism: uncultured Oscillospiraceae bacterium; assembly: GCA_910587135.1. Lineage (GTDB taxonomy): Bacteria > Bacillota > Clostridia > Oscillospirales > Ruminococcaceae > CAG-115. The sequence continues at coordinate 11,316 of CAJULF010000045.1, read as the reverse complement.
GGCTTATCGCGATAGGTGAGGCACTGATCGACTTTATCCCCGACAAAAGCGGCTGCGAGTTTTACGAGGTCACGGGATTTTCCCCAAAGCTCGGCGGCGCGCCCGCTAACGTATGCGGCGCGTTTGCACGGCTCGGCGGCGCGGCGCGTCTTATTACACAGCTCGGCAGCGATCCTTTCGGCGATAAGATAATGCGTGAGCTTGCCGAGTACAATATCGACACCTCCTGCATATCCCGAACCGACAAGGCTAACACGGCTCTTGCTTTCGTAAGTCTTGCAAAGGACGGAAACAGAACCTTTTCTTTTTACAGAAAGCCATCTGCGGATATGCTTCTGTCGCCCGGGCAAATAAAAAGCGAATGGTTTGAGGACGTTTTTTCGCTCCACTTTTGCAGCGTTTCTCTCGGAAACTTCCCTATGAAGCAGGCGCATTGTGCCGCAATCGAGGCGGCTCGTAAAAACGACGGGATAATCAGCTTCGATCCGAATCTGCGGTATCAGCTCTGGGACGATCCGAATGAGCTGAAAAAAACGGTGCTTGATTTTATCCCTCTTGCGGATATCCTGAAAATCTCTGATGAGGAACTGGAATTTATCACAGACGAAAGCGATTACAAGAAAGCAGTTTCCAAGCTTTTTGTCGGCAGAGTCAAGCTGGTTATATATACCTGCGGCGACAAGGGCGCGTATGCGTTCACAAAAAACACCGCTTCGTTCGGTGAAGCGCATAAAGTTGACATCAAGGACACCACGGGTGCGGGCGACGGGTTTATCGGCTCGTTTCTATGGAAAATCAACGAGCTGGGAATAACATCACGGACGCTTTCTGAAATCGATGAATCAAGACTGAAAGAATGTCTTGATTTCTCCAATTCCTTTTGCGCAGAGAGCGTTCGGAAATACGGGGCTATTTCGTCATATCCGGCTTTGGAAGAAATAAGGAAATAACTCCTTATATTTTATATTCGGAAAGGATAATTTACCATGAAAACATTTGCTTACACTATCAAGGACGAGGTAGGAATTCACGCCAGACCCGCAGGTCTGCTCACGAAGAAAGCGAAAGAATACGAGAGCACGATAACTCTTGAAAAGGGCGGCAAAACCGCTGTTGCCACGAAGCTTATGGCGATAATGGGTATGGGTGTAAAATGCGGTGACACCGTAAGCGTTACCGTTGAGGGTGCGGACGAAGAAAAGGCCGCCGCGGAAATGGAAGCGTTCTTTAACGCAAATCTTTGATAGATGGTAACGGCCATACATTTCTGCGGCCGCTGCGTCGATGTAATCGGAAAAATCAATAAAAACAGAGCGTATCCATATTGTTCGGCGCACCTGCGCGGCAATGCGGATACGCTTTGCCTTTCCCAACACTTCAGAATTGCGGCTTCTTGACATAAGATTACTGTCATCTTTTATATTTTACCATACATATTTTGTCTAAAACAACGAATTTTTGACTTTCCGCGGCATTATTATTGACATATTTATAAATTTATGATATAATAAACGCAAAGTCTATATACATATTTCACATATATAATATGTTGGTTGGGGCAATCGGAAGCACAAGGCTTCTTCGGTAAATGCGGAAAAGGCATAACCGCATAGGCTGATTACGCGGCTATTCCCGATATATAGTGTGTTGTAATTTTTTTTGGAGGAAGGTAAAGGGAAATGATTCAGGTTAACGAAAGCAAGTGTATTGGCTGCAATGCGTGCATAAGAACCTGCCCGGTTCCGAACGCAAACCATTACGACGGCGGAGCTGTACATGTAAATACGGACGAATGTATCCAGTGTGGAGAGTGCGTAAAGGGCTGCCAGCACGGAGCGCGCTACTTCACGGACGACCTTGAGGAGGTACTGAGCCTTGCCAAGACCAACAAGGTATCATTGATAGTCGCCCCCGCAATCAAAACGGCTATGGACAGCAAGTGGCGCCATGTGCTTCAATGGCTTAAGGAAAACGGTATACACGAGGTTTACGACGGTTCGTTCGGCGCGGATATCTGCACCTATATGCATATCCGATATCTGGAGCGCAACCCCGGAAAGAAAATCGTTTCGCAGCCCTGCGCGGCCATCATCAATTATGTGGAGAAGCACCGCCCCGAAATGATCCCGCATATGTCGCCCGTTCATTCACCGCTTATGTGCAGCGCGGTATACATACGCAAATACCTTAAAAACGACGATATTCTGGTGGGACTTACCCCATGTCTTGCAAAGGGCGATGAGTTCAGAAACACCGGAATAGTCGGATACAACGTTACTTTCAAGCGCCTGACGGAATATATGAACAAGCACGGCGTCCAGCTTCCCACGGGATACAGCCCCTTTGAGTTTTCTGATATACGCGGCTTTGACGGCGCGTTTTACCCTATACCGGGCGGGTTGAAGGAATGTCTCAGAATGTATTGCCCCGAATTGTCCGTTTCCACTTCGGAGGGTGTAAATAAGGTATACGACGATTTTGAGATATACCTCAAAACCGATCCGTCACGTCTTCCCGTGGTGTATGATGTGCTTTCCTGCGAATTCGGCTGCAACTCCGGCGCGGGCGCGAAAGAGGACTTCAACACATTCAACGCGTATGATATCATGATAAACGCCAAAAGCTGGGCTAATCAGCGCAAAAAGTCGGAGCGCTTCCACGCCAAGGTTTTCAAGTCCCTGAAGCTTGAGGATTTTATGAGAGAATACAAGGATCGTTCTGTTTCCGCCATGCCCACATCTGCGGAAATCAACAATATCTTCAATCTTATGGGCAAGCATACCGACGCGGATCGCCATATAGACTGCCACGCCTGCGGCTACAAGAGCTGTCTGCATATGGCAAAAACAATTTTCGCGGGGAACAATACCCCATCTAACTGCGTTGTATATGAGAAAAACCAGATGATGAAGATGAAGGCGGAAGTCGAAAAGCAGCATGAAAGCCTTCACGACGCAGTGCGTGAGATACAGCAGTCACTCTCCATGCTTAATGAAAGAATACAGCCCATAGCGGCTTCAGCATCGGATAATTCCGTCAAGAATTCCAATATCAAAGAGGACATGAGCGCGCTTAATACAGATATGGTAAATATTCACTCCAGGACGAGCGAGATCGTTGATTCCGTATCCGAGATAGGCGTAAGTCTGGACGAATACAACAAGATACTGCTTAAAATCAAGAACATTTCCGAGCAGACCAACATTCTCGCCATTAACGCGTCTATTGAGGCGGCGAGAGCGGGCGAGCACGGAAAGGGCTTCTCGGTAGTTGCCAGTGAGGTAAGAAATCTTGCGGTCAAATCCTCCGACACCCTTAAAGAAGCGGAGGAGCACACCAATCAGATACTCTCCAACATCAGCGGTATAAAGACCGCTTCCGCCGCTATAATGGACGAGGTAAACGAAACCCAGACGGGAGTTGCCCGCACCGACGAAGCAGTGGACGCCATGAACCAAAGCTCCAAGATCATAAGCGACAGCGTTTCTGACGTTTCGTCGGTTATAGAAGAGCTGAACTCAATTGTCACCGAACTGGTCAATGCCGATAGAGAATAGGCGCTTACGTTTACCGAAAAATAAAACCTTAAAATTGCCGCCTACTTTATGGGCGGCAATTTTGTGTTTTATATGAGGTTGACCCAAAGCGCATTATTTTAAAAATTCAAACTTCCCGCTATGCATATTTACCTTTCGGCAAATATGCACCAGATTGTATATAAAGGTTGACCTAAATTGGATTATTTAAAAAAATTTCAAAATTTCCGCTATTCATACTCCGCTGCACTTCGTTTCGCTACGCATGCATAGCGGAAACCGCTTGCGTTTGCGAACGCAAACGCACGATTTTTTGAAATTTCATGCGCCGACATTGCGTTGACAATGAGCTTTTTCTACAATCTGAAGCTAAAATTGTCCCCATCAAGCGGGCGGCTACTTTCAGCTGTTTCTCTTGCATATTTTCCCAACAGCGAAAAAAAACGCAAAGACCACAATATTCACGCACACAATGCTTGCTCCGCAGGGAGTATCCGCGGCATAGGAAATAACCATTCCCGCGATAAATGTAACGACCGCAATGACTGCCGAGCAAACAGTTACGGAACGAAAGCTCCTGAAAACCCTCATTGAACACAGCGCGGGGAAAATAATAAGGCTGGATATCAGCATGCTGCCCATCAGCCGCATTCCTATAACGATCGTCACCGCCGTAAGCAGCGCTATCAGCATATTGTACAGATTAGCATTTATTCCCGTGGCGCGGGAGAAGCTCTCGTCAAAGGTTATCGCGAATATTTTGGTGTAGAAAAACACGAACATCGCCAGCACCACCGCCGCGAGTATCACGCTTACAACAACATCAGAGCCGCTTACGGAAATAATGCTCCCGAAAAGGTAGCTGTTGATGTCGATATTCATGCCGCCCGACATTGAAACCGCCATCACTCCCACGGCAAGCGCCCCCGTAGATATCAGCGCGATAGCCGCGTCGCCCTTTATTTTACTGTTTGAGGAGAGACGCAGCAATATGAATGCCGCCAGAATCACCACGGGTATAGCCACCGCCATAGGTGCAAGGTTCATGACAGTGGCAACGGCAAGCGCTCCGAATCCGACGTGAGAAAGTCCGTCGCCTATCATCGAAAACCGCTTAAGCACAAGGCTTACCCCCAGAAGCGCCGCGCACAGCGATACCAAAATTCCCACAACAAGCGCTCTTACCAGCACGGGCGCGGAAAAAATCTCCCGAATCACATCAGTCATTGCCCGATCCTCCCGTCACAAAATCAGAAACGTCGCTTTGAATAAACTCGTCGGTCGTACCGAAAAACCAACTGTCCGATTTCAAGCAGAGAATATGGCTTGCGTATTTAAGCGCGGCGGATATATCGTGAGTTACCATAATGACAGTAACGCCGCTTTTGTTTATGCCATTGATAAGGCTGTAAAGCTCAGCCGTAACCATAGGGTCAAGCCCCGACACGGGCTCGTCCAGCAAAAGCAGCTTTCTTGTGGCGCAAAGCGCTCTTGCCAGCAGCACACGCTGCTGCTGACCTCCCGAAAGCTCACGATAGCTGCGCTTTTTAAGAGCAGTTATGCCAAGCCGCTCCATATTTTCCGCCGCCATTTCCTTTTCGCGGCGCGAGTAAAACGGCTTTATTCCCCTTGAATTAAGGCAGCCTGATATCACCACTTCACCCACTCCGGCGGGGAAATCCCGCTGCGCGCCCGTCTGCTGCGGCAGGTAGCCTATTTCACGCTGCATTAAGCCGTCGCCCAAGCTGATACTGCCGCTTTCGGGCTTTTTCAGCGACAGCAGCGCCTTTATCAGCGTGCTTTTTCCCGAGCCGTTCTCGCCGACTATGCAGAGATAATCCCCCACATTTGCCTCAAAGGACAGCTCCTTTATCACCGTCATATTCTCGTATGACAGAGTTAAGTTTTCGGTTTTGATAAGCGCCATTTTTCTCTAGTCCAATCTGTACAAAAATTTCTCATATTCCTTGACGTAATAACGAATGTTAGTACGTCCCTTTTTGATTATCGTGTGACCTTCCGCTTCAAGCAACATTTTCTGCTCCTCAACACCGCCCGGATATTTGGGATTAAGCTCGCCGTTGGCTTTGAGCGTTCTCCAATAAGGGGTTTTGTCATTCTCGCGCTGAAAGCTTGCCCACGCCGCAATGGAACAGAATATTCCCGCGGTGATGGGATCGGTGAAATCCGCGTTGTTTTCCGCGGCGAAATGCTCCCGAATTTCCCCCACCGTTATGACCATACCCATTGGTACCCGCCGCATTGCCGCGTCATAATCCCGCGGCGGAGCAAAATACATTTTCCTGCCCCCATACTTCTCAATACTCTTTTCGTCTGTGATCTCAACGATTTTCGGCATATCCTTGCTGTCCTTCAGCATTGCATTGAAGTCCTTTTTGTTTTCGTTTGCCATTAACAACACCTCCGAATTTATAATTGACGCGTTTATTATAGCGCATTATAATCACAAATGCAATGAGACGGTTTACTTTTTTATAAATTCTGCAAAGAAAAACAAAGGCAGTTCATTATTTTTAGTTACACCATCATAAGAAACAGGTTCGCAAATTTCTTTCAAGGTAAAGCCGAGTTTTGCCGCGGCGTTAAGGTAAAACGACAGCGGGCGGTGAAAATGCGCTGTTCCCCAGAATTCATTTGTCAGTCTATAGCTGCTTGTATGGCGATCCGCTGCTACGCAGTTGTTATCCCAACCTCGTTAAGCTGTTTCTCAACCACCGCGCCGATATTTGGCAGCTTGGACAAAGTTCACATATTACAAAACCTCTTTCAGCATTTCATAATTCCGCCTCATCAGCGAAACATAGGTTTCTCCCGCCTCAAAGTCCTCCGCGGTGATGTTGTGGCAGGTGTGAAATTCCTTTGAGCTTAAGCCCTTTTCCTGCGCCAGAGTATCGGCGAGCTTTCGGTTGGACAGCTCTATGTAAAAGACAGTCCTAACCGCGTCCTCGTCCAGCTTGCCCAGCAGAAAGCCTATCGTTCGCGCGGAAGGCTCGGTCTCGCTGCCGCAGCCCGGGAATGCCGCATAGTAATTCAGCCCGTACTCCCTGAAAAAATACAGCAGCGGAAATCTGTCACCGAAAATAAAATAACGGCTCTCGCCGGTGAGAAGCTCCGCGAAATCTTCATCCAGCGCGTTTATTTCGCCTATATATTTCTGCGCCGCCGCGTCGTAAAGCTCCTTGTTTTCGGGGGAAATCTCGTCGGCGGCGATTCTTATGCTTTCCACGATATCGGCGGCGTTTTTCGGAGATGTCCAGATATGCTCGTCGTATTCCGCTTCGCCTGTATCTCCGTGCTCGTGAGTTTCCTCCTCCATGCCCTCGGTGTGCTCCTCCTCAACGGCTTCCACCGCGTCCATCATGCGCAGGGTTCTGACGCCATCAGCCGCTTCAAGTATGCCCTCTACCCAGTTGTCCGACTCGCCGCCGTTGTAAATGAACAGGTCGCAGTCGTTTATCTTTACTATATCCCGCGCTGTGGGGTCATAGGTGTGACTTTCCGTTCCCGGCTTCAGCAGCATTGTCACCTCCGCTGTATCTCCGAACACCTGCCGCGCGAAATCGTAGGCGGGGAATATCGTAGTGACCACCGAAAGCTTCTCCTTAGGCTGTTGCGCGCTCTCACCCTTGTCGGCGGAGCAGCCGCACAGCATTATCAGCGCCGCAAACAACGCTATCAACCTTTTCATTTATCCTCCTTTTCGGCTCTGCCGCAGTCGCCGCACAGACCGTAGATAACCGTTTTTCCTATGTCCACGAAAAAATCGTGACTTCCCTCTATATGCCGCTTCATATCCGACATAAATTCACAGTCCATGTGTATTATTTTCTGACATTTTTCGCATTTCAGATGAAAATGACTGGCGCACTCCTCCGACTCGTTGAGCTGATACGAAGCCCCCGTTTTACCGTCCGTAAAACGCTTCAATATACCCTGATCGGTGAGCCGCGAGAGGGTTCTGTAAACCGTGGCTTCTCCCACAGATATTCCGCCGTTTTTTATCAGTTCTTTTGCAGTAAAGCAGGTGCCGCGGTGTCTGTTAAAAAAATCCACTATCTCGTCGCGCTGTTTAGTGTTGTAATTGTTTCTGTCCATTTAAAGCTCACCTCCGACGAATTTGATTTTGATTTTCAATTTCATATTATAACACATCTATTTTGAAAATGCAATAGCTTTTTGAACTTTTTTCAAAAGCCCAGCTTGTAGAAAAAGTTTATAAGCCACGCAATGTCGGCGCATGAAATTTCAAAAAGTGTCGGAATTTGCTTCGCAAATTCCGACCGGTTTCCGCAATCGCGCGGAGTGAGCGAAGCGAACGGCGCGTGAGTGCGGAAATTTTGAAATTTTTTTAAATAATCCGCTCTTGGTCAACCTTTATATACAGGCTGAGCTCTTTGAACTTTTTTCAAAAAGCCGCCCCGTTGACAATAAAACGGTATTATGCTATAATTATTTAAAAACTGTATGAGAGAATGGAGGCGTAAAATGTATATTTGCGAGGACAGCGACGGGAACGCTTTCATTTCCTTTGAGCGCACCAATGAAGCGGAACTTTCCGAAAATCCGCTGCTGACGCACTGTCTTGCCGTGGTAAAAATCAATGGCGATTATCTTCTCGGCTGGAATAAGTGGCGGGAAAGATATGAGATCTTCGGCGGCTGTATTGAAAGCGGCGAAACCGCGCGTGACTGCATTGTCAGGGAGTGCGGCGAGGAGCTTGGACTTTGCGGTATCGAGCCTGTTTATCCGGGTGCGATGGAATTTCTTATGAAGCCCGATTATTTTTCCCCGAACGAAAGAACGGAGTACGGCGGCTTGTATGGGATAACTCTTCATGATATGAGCGTTTCGGATATATACGGACAAATAAAGGACAAAGAGGAAATCGTCAGGCTCGCGATGTACAGTCAGGTTAAGGGCATTGAGCCGATAGCGGAAATCGACGAGAAGTTATTGGAGTATTATGCCTAAGCTCCAAGACGAATGGATACCGTAAAATTTTGACATGAACGGCAATGTTATGAAAAACAACGACGATTTAAACTGTTTTATCCATGCGATGAAAAAGCGCGGGGAAGTTTTAACGCAATAAACAGCAAAATGGCAGTCGCGGACGGGCTGCCGAAGCAATTTGTCAATGTGGCTGTCACGGCATACTGCAATTTAAAATACGGTGTCTCTAAGGATTACCCATAAACCCATAAACAAGGAGGAAAAGCATGGCTGAATTAATGTCAATGATGAATATCGGCAATGAAATGGCACGCAAGCTGAAAAGCGTCGGGATAGATTCCTGTGAGGCTCTTATCGAAACAGGCGCGAAGCGGGCTTTCATAAAGCTTAAAGCGGCATACCCAAACGTCTGCCTTGTACATTTGTATGTGTTGGAGGGCGCTGTGCGGGATACCGAGTTCAATAATCTTTCAGAGGATACGAAAAAGGACCTGAAGCAATTCGGCAACTCCCTTAAAGAATACGAAAAAATTATCGGAAAAATCGTAACGGTGACTGTGGACAGACCGCTCGGGAGCTATCACCCCGAACACAAGGATATGTACTATCCACTGAATTACGGATATATCGAGGGAATTATCGCGCCCGACGGGGAAGAGCAGGACGCTTATATTCTCGGCGTTGACAAAGCTGTGGAAAAATTTACGGGTAAAATTATCGCGGTCATACACAGGTTTGACGACATAGAGGAAAAGTGGGCGGTGTGCCCAGAAAACCTATGCTTTAATATAGAGGAAATAGCGGAGCAGGTTAAATTCCAAGAGCAGTATTATGATTCGGAAATTATAATGCGGAGTTAGCGGGCAAATCAATGTTCTTTGCGTTCTTTTTATTTGTGAAATATTCCCATAGGGTATTGATTTTTTCGGAGAAAAGATGTATAATTATAACAACAGGGCTTAAGGCGGCAAAATGTCTTACAAGCCGACAAAATAATTTTACGGAGGAAAAAGAAATGGCAGAAATACTCATTGAAACATCGGCGCGTCATGTTCATGTTACACAGGAAACGCTGGAGATACTTTTCGGAAAGGGTGCGTCTCTGACGAAGAAAAAGGACCTTTCTCAGCCCGGGCAGTACGCCTGCGAGGAGAGGGTAACGGTCGTAGGTCCGAAGAAAGAGCTTGCAAATGTCAGCATACTCGGTCCGTGCCGCAGCGCGGATCAGGTTGAGCTGTCCGCTACCGACGCCCGCTCCATCGGACTGGGTATCGATATCCGCGAGAGCGGCGACGTTGCGGGAACTCCCGGGTGCACCCTGCGCGGTCCCGCAGGCGAGGTCACTATCAAGGAGGGCGTTATCGTAGCGAAGCGCCATATCCACATGATCCCCGAAACCGCCGAAAAGCTGGGTATCAAAAACAAGGACGTTGTATGGGTAAAGGCTGTCACCAACGGCAGAACCGCTGTTCTGGGCGATGTTGTTGTGAGAGTAAGCGATAAATTCGCCGACGCAATGCATATCGACACCGATGAATCCAACGCGATAGGCGCGACTCCCGGGCTTATGGGCGAGATAATAAAGGAGCTGTAATGGGTATATTCAGAAAAAAAGAGGAGCACCACCCTTTTGACCCTCTGCGCCTTGTGTTAGAGAGTATCCGCGACGGCGTTGAAGCAAAAGCGGAGATAGACGGAGATACCGTATACTGCCCCGAATGGAATATAAGGATAATCCCTCAGGCGGAGCAGGTCACAGAAAACAGCGCTTTGCTGAATTTCTACCTTACAAACCCCGAATGGGACGAAACGCTGTATGAATGCTGCGTAGGCATGGGCGGGGACACGCGCACCGCGATAGGTATGGCATGCGGCTCTTTCCTGTTCTCGTTTATGCAGGGCATTGCGCAGATGCAGAACCGCACCGACTTTGAAGCGCTGGAAAGCTCTTTTGCGGGGAATACCCACCGCTGGAAAGTTTATAAAAGCAACATCGTCGGAATGGGCGAGAATGTGGGCGATATATCAGAGAACCATTCCGCTTACTGGGATCTCCTTAAGGAGCATATCGTAAAGCGGCTGGGTAACCAGAAAATGTGCTATGTCAAGATATACGCGGCGAAAGCCAAAAGTGAGATAACGGGCGAATGCCGTATCGACGACATCAAGAGCGAGGAGCTCAGCCAGCTTGTCGCGGACTATATCAAGGACTGGGACGTGAAAAATTTCGCTTCCCACAAGCAGTTTTTCTTTATAAGGCAGGACAACGATACCCTGCTGCCGAATCCCTATTCGGGAGAGGCGGGGAGAGAAAGGCTGAAAAGCTATGTGAAGATCGCTGTCGACAAGTTTATCGAGGCGAACGCCACCAAGGAATACGACAAGACGAGCGACAGCATAAAGCAGGCGATAGACGACCCCGTACTCGCGGAGGAGTGCTATATGTTTATCCCCGAGATATGCGCGGAAAACGCGTTCAGCGCCGCCGTTTATGCGGAGTATGTGTCGCTCGGCGCTGAGAAAAGTGTCTACAAGAACCAGATATCCGATTTTTATCCCATAAACCTCGCGGTCTTTACCCTTTTTGACGAGGGAGTTTACGGCGACCAAACCAACGAGGTGTATAAGATACTTATCGGAGCGAGCGCCATTTGCGGCTCAGTGAACAAGCTGCTTGAGGGCGGCGGCAGGCTGGAGGACGCGAAGCTCACCGCGCTGTGCTTCATGCCATCGGAAGAATTTAAACTCAGGTAAATCATAACCACGCGTGAAACGCGTGGTTTGCACAGGCGCTTCAAGCGCCTGA
>CAJULF010000044.1 GCA_910587135.1 uncultured Oscillospiraceae bacterium | reverse complement strand
AATGCGCGAATATACTCCCATTCACTTGATGGACGAGGAAGAAACGATAAAGAAGACCGCAGCGGATACGAATATTGTTTCGCCCCCAAGTTCAGAAACTGAAAGTCAGACCGATACCGAAGTCGATACCTGTTGTAAAAGTTCAAAACTCGGACGGTGCTTAATGAAGGCCTTTTGTGTTCTCAGTCCGTTGATTGCATGTGCAGTTTCGATTTTTTCGCTCTATGCTCTGCCCAATATGCTGGCTTCTGTATGTCCGACCGACGGGTTGGAGGGAGAAATTTTTTCAATCGTTAAATCCGTGTTCACGAATCCAATCGTTGCTTTAATGTTGATTATACTCTGGCTTAGTGTGTTCGTGCGTAACATTCGAAAAGTCGGGAAAATGTAACGGAGAGGGTGTAATAAGTATGACAATCAGGGAGATATTTCAAAACGTAACCGTTTTGAAAGACTGCACAGAGATAAATACATTTGCTTTTATGCTTATGGTACTGGGACCTCTTGTTGCAGTGGGCTATATTATTGTTTTTTTATTAGATTTTCCGATAGCTCTATCATAGGAAAAATAATCACGGTTGTGGCTGCCGTTATGTGTGCGTTATCGGGAGCGTTTATGCTTGGTTTTATAGTGAACGCCCCGCCTTCATTGACTTCTATATTTCTGCAAATGATGTTGAAATTCAACAGATCACAGAGTATTTAAGGTCAGAGAAATTAACGGAATCGGCGATACGATTGTATGCCATATAGAACCAAAATCAGAGTATTACGACGTTGTGACAATATATTGGTCAGAAATGCTGTAAAAAGCACAAAGGCTGATAAGTAAAGAAATCCTTTGTCTTATCTACAATAATCCCCTGCCACATGGGGTTTATATATAAAGACCATCCATTTTTCCTATGGGGACGCGCGGATCACTTTCAGTGCGTCCTCGACATCTGCGCCAGAGCGGGTAAATTCCCGTAAGGCGCTCCAAAAAACAAGAGCGAGGTAATGAAGATGAAAATCATTATCATGACCGAGGAACAGATACACAAGGAATACGAGGAATTGTCAAAAAAGCTATTAAAGCCAAATAACAAAAACGTAAGCAATAGCTCATGCAGGATCGCAGAAAGTGGCGAGGGAAGAATTATAGATTTCGACACCTTTTTAAATAGTTTTCTACAAGACCAAGTCGATGAAACAGATTTGAATCATTGATTTTGCTGTTATATAGAGGTAATGAAGATGAAAATAGGTTTATGGTCTGATTGCCACAACTTCCCCTCGCTGCCGCTGATGAAGCTGTCGGCGTACCACAAATCGCTTGGCGACAGCGTGGAGCATTACGTCCCTTTGGAGTGTTACGATCTTGTGTATGCTTCAAAGGTTTTTTCTTTCACTAAAGATATTGACGACGAGTACGCTGTCCGCGCCGACGAGCTTCGCAATGGCGGCACGGGGTACTGTATTACCGTTGAGAACGGCAGAGAGATATTTGATGAAAAGAAAAATATCCCCCTGCCAAAGGAAATAGAGCATATCTATCCCGATTACGGGCTGTATCCCCAGTATGATTACGCGGTTGGATTTCTCACTCGCGGCTGTCCGAGGGGCTGTGGATTTTGCGTGGTGGGCAGGAAAGAGGGCTTGTGCTCGGAACAGGTAGCGGAGCTTTCGGAATTCCGGCGGGGGCAGCGCCTTATAAAGCTGCTCGATCCAAATATATTAGCCTGCAAAAATCATGAGCGGCTGCTGAAAGAATTGGCGGACAGCGGAGCGAAGATAGATTTTACACAGGGGCTTGACATAAGGCTGACAAATCCCGATAACATCAAACTGCTTAACGCGGTGCGGGTGCACTCGCTGCACTTCGCTTGGGATAACGCCAAAGAGGACTTAACAGGTTATTTCAAAGGATTTGCCGAGCATACGTCGGTAAACAACGAGAGAAACCGCACAGTGTATGTCCTTGTAAATTACAACAGCACTATTGACGAGGACCTGCACCGTATCTATACTTTGCGCGATCTCGGCTTTAATCCCTATGTTATGGTATATCAAAAGGAAACCGCGCCGCGCGAGATAAAGCGACTTCAAAGATGGTGCAACTGCAGATGGGTTTTCAGGAACTGTGCGGATTTTAAAGACTATAAAGGCTGATAAGGAGGAAATATGTTTGACTTAAATAAGCTGAAGGGCTACGCAAAAAAGCAGCGCGAGCAGGATAGCACGGAAAGCGAAACGTCCGTAGAAGCATACGTGGAATCCAAAGAGCCGGCAGCGGAGATAGACGAGGAAATCTATATCCCCATCGATGACGATGAAGATATAATGCCCATTCCCGACGAATACCGGGAAGCGCAGACTGCTGAAATGCCAGACAATGACAATGAGGGCTTTGGGGATATCATTGAAAAGTGTTTCCCCGAAAAGGCTTATAATATCGAACTTGAGCGACTTCTGCCATATCGGAAAAATATTTTTCTTGCTGTTCCCGATGAAAACCTCATTAAGGACATAAACCGAAGCGGGATCACCGAGCCGCTGCTTGTGCGCTCCATAGGAAACGGAGAGTATGAGGTGTTAAGCGGCGGCAGACGCAGAGCCGCGGCGGAACGTCTTGCATGGACTAAGGCTCCATGCCGTATCGCGGACAATGATATTCTGACAGACGATATGGCAGATATGATCGTTGTGCAGAGCAACAGACACCGCTTTGCAGAGCTTACGGTTTCGGAAACGGTGCGGGTGTCCGCGGTTCTCGGAGAACGCTCAGAGAAAGATTTGGGCATTACATCGGAGCAGGTACAAAAATATGTCTTACTTAACGGATTGGTGCAGCCCCTGCTTCTGATGCTTGACGACAACTCATTGCCGTTAGCCGCGGCGGAAATTCTCGCTGAGCTTCCGCAGGCAACTCAGCGGAGCATTTATGACATTGCAGACAGCAGCGCGTTTAAGATAACGTCCGCAAACGCGGCGGAGCTTGCAAAGGCAAAGCGGCTGACGGAGGATAATATAATAAAAATCCTCAAGCCTAAGCCTGCTCCGAAAATAGTGGTTCCGCCCGAAACTGCGGAGAAATATCTGTCGGGCAAAACCGTAAAAGAAGCGGAAGAAATCATAGAGCTGGCGTTAGCCGCTTATTTGAAGGAGGTGATATCGTGAGAAAAATAAAAGAAAGAGATTATGAACCTATAGCTGCCGTATGGATACTTATTTTATCATTTCTTGGAGTAAGTGCTTTGGTGAGCATAGGCATATCGGCTTTGGTAATACTTTAACCTCTAAAAGGAGAATAATATGGCAAGAGTAACAGAAATATCGCAGGTCTACGACCGCAAGCTGAAAGTGCTGCGCGATCCGCAGAAGTGGGAGGACACGCTCAGACGAACATCCAATTTCTGGCGGCTGTCGTTCTGCGAAGCAATGCTGCTTACCGAGCAGAATCCCAATGCGACAGTGTGCGGTACCCTGCAGCAGTGGAACAAGTGCGGGCGGTACGTCCGGCGCGGTGAAAAGTCTGTCGCTGTTTTCAAGGACAGAACCGACACGCAGCTTACATATCTTTTCGATATCTCGCAGACCTACGGCGCGGCGTTTAATCCTAAATGGGTAATGTCCGAGCGGATAGCGGACGGGATCGTTGGCAAATTTAACGCGGAAAACAATGAAAAGGTAAATTCCCTGGAAGAATTTCTTATAAAAGCCCTTGACAAAAATATAGATTTGGTGTATAATTATGATAGCAAACTAACCAAAACAATAGAAAACGACCCGCGCGTGCTGCGGCTGATATCCGAAAGTGCAAAGTGTATATGCATGACAAGATGCGGTATCGACCGCGAATATGACTTTTCCGTTACGGAAAAGCTCGGAAGCGATCTTTCCATAATTGCAATGGGAAACGCGGCAGCGGTGCTTGCGCGGGAGGTACTGAGGGACGTTGACAGGACGATAAGGAGGAAAGAATATGAGCAGTATGAAGCTGCAGTATGCGGACGACATCTACGATATCCCTTACGAAGAGAAGGACGGTCTGAAATATCCGAAATTCGAGAGTTACGGCAGAGCGCAGATGTCACCGACAGCGAGGAAAGCGTTAGACCTGATGAACGAAACGGACAAAACGGCGTTGGAAATGATCAACATAAGCGGTCTTTACCGGACGATATGGGAGGAAATAGCGGCGAAAGCGGAGCAGAGCAGAACGCTGACGGAGGAAACGCTGAAAAAGAAAATGATACTCAGCGGGGACTACGAAGCGAGGGCGGCGCAGCTCACAGCGATAGAAACGCAGTCACAGAGCGCGGCTTGGTATACAATACGTCAGTGCGTGAACTGGCTGTCGGCGGAGATTTGGAGCAGGGGTATGCTGACGGAGATAGCGAATATCAATCTGAGTATGATGACGAACTGATTGAAGAAGAATACGATGAGGCGGAATCCGATGAGGACTCCGCCTTTTTTGTCAGCGACGGAGAGCAGCTTTCTTTTTTCACCGATGAACCATCGGAAGATACAAACGGTCTTTTTATAGGCGAGTATAACCGCCTTGCGCTGCTTGAGGAAGAAATTCTCCGCGGGACGGGCTTTGTTGACGGCAAATTCCGCGTTCAGGAATATTATTTAAACGAAGCGCCCACAAACAAAGAGTTTGCCGCATTTGTGAAAAAGGAATACGGCATAGGCGGTCACAGCGGAAACGGCGATGTTGATTTTATCAATCACGACTCCAAGGGGATACGCATAAGTGTCAAGGACGTTCTCGCTCCTGATGGGATATCTACCGCCCGTTTCGGTTGGAGCGAGGTCGCGCAATTTACCGCGGAGCTTATAGATAGCGGCGAATATATCACTCAGGCAGAAATTGATGAAAGAATTGAACGAGCGAAGAAAACTCTAAAAAATTATCGTCCGTCAAACCAATTTGACACATATCAGATAGAGTACGCAAAGACGGTTTTAAGGGAATACGGGCTCCTTGCTGAAAATGAATCCGATCTGACCGAAAATCTCCCCGCAGAGATTGAGGAAAAGGTCGCTGAGATCATGGCGAAATACGGCAACAGCGACAAGTTTTTTGTGAACCTCGAGTCTGAGCATGTGACCGACGTATATTACAATCCTGACAGCTCCGAGGGCGGGCAGCTTGTGTACAACCGCTTCGATTTTGACGATATAGACGAAGCGCTGCTGAGCAGCGATCCCGCAAGCTATATTGATTCCGCTTCGAAAGTGTCGCTTGTGGATATTACCGATACGGAATTTGTAGGATACGCGGAGGGTTTTCTTAATAACAGCGGCAGTGTATCAGAGAGTTATATTTTCGTTTCGGACAGTCCTTCAAGAATATCTGAGCTGAAAGATTTTATAGATAGCGCCCGCGAATTTGACCGAGCGATCCGCAACTGTAGGACTGTACTGCTTGATGTGCCGCATGACAGCGACAGACAGGTGGGTATCCCGATAGACAACGCACGTCAAAGAAGTTTTGAAAATTTCCGAATCGAATACGACGAGGACGGCAATCCTGCTGTCGTTGCCGATACGGACGACCTGAAAGGCGTTTACTTGTGTTCGTTCGGTGATTCAAAGCCTGCCGAGGTTTTTAATTATCTGAAGAAGAATGATTTCACAATAGAGGACTACGGCGACTCAAGCGAGGAAAATGAAGAACCTCATCCGCGTGAGAACTATGTAACCGAATGGTATGTATGTAACGAGTACGGCGATCCGCTTTCAGGCGCGTACCCGACTTGGGAAGAAGCCGACGAGCATATGCCCGATTTCGATTACGGCGGCGCGGATCATGTGGAGGGTTTCGACACATATGTAGGAACGACTTCGGCAAAGCCCGCCGATGATTTGCCAAAATCCGTTGATGAATTGCAGGTCGGGGATCGCGTCAGATACGACGGCGAGGTATGGGAAATAACCGATATCGGAGATATTTCGGTCAGCCTTGAGAATATCGATAAAAGCTCGACTATGCGCTCAAAAAATATTATAGGGCGCTGGAAAGAGTCTTTTCAGAACGACGGCTTTGAATACGTTCCGCGGGAAAACGCCGCTTCCTCCGATAAAAAGGCAGGCGAGCCGGGCGAAAAACAGAGCGCAAGTATAACAGAAGCCGCCGTTGAAAGCACGGACAATTACTCCAACAGTGATTTCCACAGCGAGCTTATCAATACCGATGTTCAGAACGAGGGCGGCTCATTTGGAGAAACGCGGGAATATTATCGCATTGTGACCGCCGATGGCAAAGGGCAGCTTAGGGCGTATGACGATAAGGTTTATCGGAGCTTTGATGAGGCTCGGGCTGCTATATCGGATAACGAACAGCTTACGGAAATATCCTATGACGATATAGTCAAAAAGGTTTTTGATGAACGCGACAGGCTGAAAGAGGTGCGGCATCATGTCGCACCTGCGGAAAAAACACAAATAGCCGAGCCTCCGCAAAACTACCGTTTCCCCGAAAACTTCTCATATTCTAAGGGAGCAAAGGCAAAGTATGAGGACAACATAGCGGCGATAAAGGTGCTGCAAACGGTAGAAAGGGAACGCAGAGCCGCAACGCCGCAGGAGCAGGAGGTGCTTGCGCGTTACAGCGGCTGGGGCGGTATATCCGACGCTTTTGACGAAAGCAGGGATAACTGGCACAGGGAGTATGTGGAGCTTAAAACCCTGCTCTCGCAGAGCGAATATAAAGCGGCGCGGGCTTCTACACGAACCGCCTTTTATACCGACCCTTATATTATAAATAGTATATATGAGGGCTTGGAGCGCTTTGGCTTCAAGGGCGGATATATTCTCGACCCGGCAATGGGTACGGGAAACTTTTTCGGAAATATGCCGCGGGAGATGGCGGATAACAGCAGGTTTTTCGGAGTGGAGCTTGACAGCCTTACTTCGCGTATAGCAAAGCTGCTTTACCCTGCCGCGAAAATACAGAACAAGGGCTTTGAGTATACGAAATTCGGCAACGGCGAGTTTGACGTCGTTGTGGGAAACGTCCCCTTCGGGGAGTTCAAGCCCTATGACAGGAGCTATGATAATGAATATTATATTCATGATTATTTTTTCATAAAATCGCTTGACAAGCTGAAAACAGGCGGTATAGCGGCGCTTATTACTTCAAGCGGCACTATGGATAAATTCGACAAATCGGCGCGTCTTGAAATGTACAGACGCGCCGATCTTATAGGGGCAATACGCCTGCCCGATAACGCTTTCAGGACAGCGGGAACAGAAGCTGTCACGGATATTCTTTTCTTTCAGAAAATCGGACAGGAAAGAAACGTTGATGAAATTCCGAGAAACGAGCTGCCCGACTGGATAAAATGCGACGGTATTCAGATAAAGGGAAACTGGTTCAACTGCAATACATATTTTGCGGCTAATTCCAATAACATTCTCGGCGATATGCAAATGGTAAACGGTCCCTACGGACCGACAAATACGGTTGCCCCCAAAGAAAACGCCGCCCTTAAAGAGCTGCTCGGAAACACAATACGGACATTGGACGCGCATTTCAGCGCCGAGCCTACCATTGACGATCTGCCCGAGGAAAACAGTGAAAAAGAAAAAATCCCCGAAGGTGTTCGTCCCTTTACCTATTATGTGGACAATGGCACACTGTACTTTGCGGAAGCGGACAGTGCCGCGGAATATAAGGCAAAGGATGACAAGGAACGGTTGCGCATTATGGATATGTGCGGCATTGCCGAGCAGGTCGACGCGGTAATATCCCTGCAAAGGAACGACTGCACCGATGAGCAGCTTGCCGAAGCGCAGGGTGTTCTGAATGAGCGCTATGATCTGTTCGTAAAGAAATACGGAAATATCAACAGCCAGACCAATCGCCGCGCGTTTCAGGACGATATACGCGCTCCGAAGCTGAGCGCTCTGGAGATAGAAAACAAGGTCAACGGAAAGGATATGACCTATTCCAAAGCGGATATATTTTCAAAGCGCACAGTATATCCGCAGCGCAGTCCCGATCATGCCGGTAACGCGCTTGAGGCTATGCACATATCCCTTAATCTCAAGCGGAAAATAGATCTTCATTATATGGCGCAGCTTTGCGGCAAGAGCGAGGACGAGGTCATATCCGAGCTTGGCGATAACATCTACTGCAATCCCGCCAAAAATAACGGCGATAAGTACAGCGGATGGGAAACCGCCGAGGAATATCTTTCGGGATATACCAAACAGAAGCTCGGGCTTGCTATGGTGAAAGCCGAAGAAAACCCCGATCTGTTCTCGCGCAATGTCAAAGCGCTTAAAGAACATCAGCCGCCGTTTATCCCGATTGTGGATATAGGCTTCAGGCTTGGTTCGATGTTTATACCGCAGGAGATGTTCACGCAGTTTATGTGGGACACCTTTGAAACCCCGGCTTTACACCGTTCCCGCACCGTTTTTTTAAAGGAGCTTATATCCGCGGAATACGTTGCCTCAATGAACGAGTGGCGGATACCCAATAAAACCAAGGACGGAAACGTCAAGGTTGATGAAATGTTCGGCACAAGGCGGCTGAACGCTTATGAGCTTACGGAGCTGACCCTTAATCAGAAGCGGGCGGAGGTCAAGGACAAGATAAAGGACGAAAACGGAAAAGATAAATATATCCTCAACAAAAAGGAAACCATACTCGCCCGCGAAAAGCAGACCAAAATCGAGAACGCTTTCCGAGAGTGGGTGCTGTCCGACCCCGAGCGTATAAGGACAATCGAGAACATATATAATGATCGCTTTAACGCGGTCACGCCGCGGACATACGACGGCAGCTACATCAGCGTCCCGGGGATGGCGGCGGGATTAAATCTGTATCCTCATCAGAAAAACGCTATCGCAAGATATGCGGCGGGCGGCTGCGGTCTGGTCGCTCATGAGGTAGGCACGGGTAAAACAAGCTTCTCAGCCGCTCTGGGAATGTATCTTAAATCCATCGGCGCGGTAAACAAGCCGATGTATGTAGTGCCTAACGCGGTTATAGGGCAATTCGGTGAAGAATTTATGCGGTTTTTCCCCGAAGCGAATATTCTTGTGGCGAACGACAAGGATTTTGAAAAAATAAACCGCCGCCGTTTTCTTTCAAAAATATCAGCGGGCAGCTACGACGCGATTATAATCTCGCAGTCGCAGTTTGAAAAGGTACCGCTGTCGCTTGAAAGACAGGAGGAAATGTACGATGAAAAAATAGAAGAGCTAACCACCGCGATCGCCGTAATGAAACAGGACCAAGGCTCGAGACTGTCGGTGAAAAAGCTTGAAAGTCAGCGGCAATCTCTTCAAAAAAATATCGAGAAGCTGCGCGCGGCGTTCAAAAAGGACGATTTTATTGCCTTTGAAGATCTGGGCTGCGATTATCTTATCGTAGACGAAGCGCACAACTATAAAAACCTTTCGCTGTTCAGCAAAATGAACAATGTCGCGGGAGTAAACACAGCAGGCGGCTCACAGAGAGCCTTCGATCTTGAATGCAAATCCAGGTATCTGCAGGAGATAAACAACGGCGGCGGAGTTATCCTTATGACGGGTACTCCGATATCCAATGCCATATCTGAAATGTTCGTGTGGCAGTATCTGCTGCAGTATCCCCGTCTGAAAGAAATGGGGATTGAATATTTTGACAACTGGGCGAGCGTTTTCGGAAAGATAACGCAATCCCTTGAGGTAAAGCCCAGCGGTTCGGGCTTCAGAATGCGAACACGGTTTTCGGAGTTCTGCAATCTTCCCGAGCTGTGCAATCTTTTCGGAGAGATCACCGATATAGTTAAAACCGCCGATCTTGACCTTAATCTGCCGCAAATCGCGGGCGGCAAGCCTAAGATGATCATCTGCGACAAATCTCCCACGCAGGAGGAACAAACGGAGATCGGTCTTGAACGCGCAAGACTTATTGAAGAAAAAATGGTCAAGCCCGAAGAAGATAACATGTTGGCTATCTGCACCTATATGACAAAGGTAGCGCTCGACGGTCGCATACTCGATCCCGAAGCCGAGGACTACGAAGGCAGCAAGGTCAATGAATGCGTAAAAGAAATACTTGAAATTGACAAACAAAATCCGCGTACCGCCCAAGTGGTTTTCTGTGACGGAAATACTCCCAACAATAACGTCTTTTCCGTTTACAGAGATATAAAGGACAAACTGGTGGCTTCGGGGCAGTACAAGCCCGAAGAAATAGCGTTTATCCATGACGCTAAAAACGACAAGCAGAAGATGGAAATTTTCGCGAAGATAAACGACGCTAAAATTCGCCTGATAATAGGCTCGACCCAGAAGCTCGGAACAGGTACAAATATTCAGCAGCGGCTTATCGGTATGCACCATCTCGACGCTCCGTTCCGTCCATCGGATATAGAGCAGCGCAACGGGCGCGGAATAAGGCAGGGAAACAGCAATTCAATGGTTGCGGTAAATTATTACGCGACAAAGGGTACGTTCGACACTTACCGTTGGCAGCTTCTGGAGAAAAAACAGAGAACCATATCTCAGATTATGTGCGGCAAACCCTCGGCAAGAACCTGCCAGGATATAGACGAGGTTGCTCTTACGTTCGCCGAGATGAAAGCGGCGGCTACCGACAATCCCCTTATAGCCGAGAAGCTAACGGTGGATAATGATGTGGAAAGGCTGACAATGCTGAAAAATGAACACATCGCGCAGCAGTCAAAACTGGCGGATGACATTGAAAAGAACTATCCTGACATACTTGCAAAGCAACAAAGGCGTTATGACAACGCAGTCGAGGATACCGAGTCTGTAAAAAAAGACCCTCTTACGGATAACTTTCGGATAGAGATAGAAGGCAGCACCTACACGGAACGGACTCCGGCAGGAAAGGCAATCGAAGCCAGCGTAGAAAAATATATGAAAAGCGGAGATGATTACAGAAGCTATAAGGAAGTCATGATCGGCAGATTTCACGGCTTTGAGATCGGCATAAGGAATAAGGGACTGAACACCATCGACCTGCTGCTGCACGGAAAGAATACATACTGCACCGGCTACGCGTTCAGCGGTTACGGCGCAACAACGCGTATAGATAATCTGTACGCGGGCATTTCAATGCAGCCGGATAAAATACAGAAGGATATGGAATCTGTCAAAGCCAATCTGCAGAGCGCTAAAGTAATGTACGGCAAGCCATTTGAAAACGAGGGTGAGCTTGCAAAGCTTCTTGAAAGGCAGGCTTTCCTTAATGCTCAGCTTGAGTTTGGAAGCACAAGCGAATCCGAAACGGAAATTGTTGATGAAAATGCTTCCGCAGATGATGAGGACGAGGACTACTCGCCCGAAATGTAACTATGTTGACAGGTGCGGCATCATGCCGCACCCTGAATTTGTGAAAGGAAAGAACATGAACCTATCTGAAATAATTGCGCATATGCAAATAAGAGTTGTACAGGAGGTAGATAAAGGGCAGGCGGATTTGGGGCACGATATAGCTGACATATTAAGACGCAAAGAACAGATACCCGCTCCCCTGCCGACCGCATATTGGCTGACGACCCGCGACAGCGGAACGTTTTTCGCCTTTTCGGATAACGTTAACGAAACCGCTCTCACGAATTTTTGCGGCGAATTTGAGAAATATATCCGCGGAAACGGTCACGCGACTTGCAGAAGGATAAACTTTGAAACGGGAGAGCTTACTGTAATCCCGGTCGATAAGTTTCTGAACACAGTGAAACAGTTAGAAGCGGTAACGGGCGCAAACGAAACAAAAATCTCCGCGGATAACGACCCCAACTTGTACTTGAACTCCGCTGCATACGCCTATCGTCACAATGAGATTGAAACGTTCAGGAATAGCAACAGACAGAATATGTACTGTGCAGACTCGCTTTATTATGTCGTGGATAAGGATTTTGACGGCTCGGCAGCGCACGATCATCTTACATCTTTCAGTCTGGAGCGCACGATATTTGTCGCGGCTGCCGCGGTTCTGAATGCCGAAAACCAATCTGCCTTTGACAACAAAGCCGTTGAGTGGGCAAAGGAAATGCTGAAAGATATTCCGCAAGGCACTGTGGAAACGGCTCCGGTAATCAACGTAAAGCCCGAAGCTCTTACGGAATTTATTCTCAATAAGCTGATACCAACAGCCGAAGCGGAAGCCGCAAACAGCGCGGAGGATATCGAGGAAGAGGATATGGACGGCGCGGACAGATTTTAGAACGGAGAATACCATGTTGGACTATATGCAGATCGCCGAGAAATTCGGTGTTGACGATAAAATACGAAAGCTTGAAACAGAGCTGCGTGAAATACCCAATGTTACGGAAGTGGATTTTGACATTCGCGGTTTTTACGATGATATAAACTACGTCATCTTCATTCTGAAGTACGCTGTTCCCGCCGATTCGGAGGACTATTTCGGTGAAAGAAAAAAACTTATTGACAGCGCCTTGGAAACGGCGCGGCAAAACGGTCTGAGCAGAACAGGTGACAGGATAGAGGATTACGGCGAGCATTTCTATTTCGTTACCCAATGCGACGACTCTTGGGAAATATGCTCAGAGGACGACGAATGTTCGCCGGAAATGTAATTTTAAAAACAGGTGCGGCGAGCTGGGGGCAGCTTCTGCCTGTCGCACCTTGCACAGGAGGCAGAGATGGAAACTAAGAAATCGGGCATTATAGACAAAGAAAAAATGCGGGGTATTGACTGGCAGATATATGAGAAAGCAGACGACGGCATACACGTAAAGCTCGTCGGCACGAAAACCTATCAGCAGATATTTGACGAGCTGACGGAGCATCTTAAGGAAGTCGGGTTTGTTCCCGATGAATATTTTGATCTCTCGCCATACATAAACGACTCCGACGCGCAAATTCCCCTTGACACGTACAGTTTTCACGCCAACGCGGACTGGGGCGAAAGCGAGGGAATTTATATTGATATCTGGTTTTCCGCAGGCAACAAAAACGTTCGTTTTGCGACAGGCAAAACTCTTGCGGAGGATATTGAAACGTATGTTAAAATGAGCCGTATAGCCGCCGAGTGTCAGTTAATGCTTAACGGCGGTCTTATGAAGATACCCGAGGATATAAAAAACAAGCTGTATCCTCCCGAGCCGCGATCCAACGCGGGCTACACAATAGTCGACTCGATAACGGCAAACGGCAGAGAATACGTTCTCGGAATAAACGAGAACGCTCCCGATAAATATGTGACATGGCTTTGCGCTGATGAAGAATACTATACATGGGGACACTATTTTTCCAATGCCTTACAAGCGCAGAAAGACCTTTTGGAGAGAGCACTTGAAACCGTAAATAAGGCTTTGCCCAATAAAGAGGCAGCCACAGGAGCTGACTGTATAACACGCTTCATCAACGGCGAGGAACACCAGATCAAACTCACGGAAGATGAGCTTAACAGGATATGGGACGAGGGAGATATGCTTAGCGCTGTTAATGATGTTATTCACCGCCTGAGCGAGCGTGAAGATTTCGCCGGAGATATCAAACGGATAACCGCCGAAAATATGGACGTTATAAGAGAGATTGCCGATAAATTCAGAACCGACCGCGGTATGGGCGACAGCTATTGGTATGAAATGGACGAATACATTGATGAAAGAAAAAACGATTTTTCCAAGTCGGCGGATAATGAAGCCGATACTACCAACCCTCACAAAAAGGTAGGCATGCCGCGGGAAGAATTTGATGAAATGAAAAAAACACTTGACTCGATAAATTCTCCCCTTTCCGAAGAAGATTGCGACAGCGAAGATGAGGACGATGGCATGGACTGGAGCGGCTGATCTTTTTCACTAAAACGCGCAGGTGCGGCATCATGTCGCACCTGATTTATATGCACCGATAAGGTAACTCCTTAAAGGTGCTCCAATATAAGAATGAGCCGCGAAACAATTTCGCGGCAAATTTATTTGAAAAGAGGTGAAACGCAATGCCGAAAATAATCTATAAGCAGCGGCACATAGACGATGACAGCAAGCGCAAGTTCAGCGCTTCGAGAAATTCGCATTATGCCCTTTATATTGGTTTGAGGGAACACGTTCTGAAAAAATCTTCGGATGACCGCAGCGATGAAAAATATAATGAATCTCACGAACATATGGCACGTCTTGTGAAGTACATGGGAGAACGGGAACACGCCGCCCGCAAAAATATTGACAAGAAAGCCGAGGAAAAGGAGCACGAAAAAATCATTGTATCCGATAAGCTGACCGATGAGGAAATTCTGTCAGAGGACGAACGCCAATATAACGAGCAGATGAATGATGAGCGTGACAACGGGCTTTTCGGTTATATAGGCGGGGTATTCTCGGACGAATACAGTATGCGCGACGTGCAGAGCTATATTCGTAAAATTTCCGAAGAGCATAACGTGTTTCACAGCATTTATTCCTTTACTCCCGAAAGCGCGGCGCAGGCGGGGCTTAATTCTCTTGATGACTGGGAAAACTGGGTGAAATATCATGTTAACGAGATCGCCCGCGGAATGAATATGAAAATAGAAGATATTGAATATATTGCGGCTGTCCACCTGAAAGAGGGACAGCCGCACGTTCATATTGAATGGTGGAATAAGGAGCAGCGGATATTTATAAATAAGGTAGACCCGCTTGTCTGTGACTCCATCAGGATCGCAGCCATTAAAAGCACATTCCGTGAAGAGTTTACCGATCTGCACAATAAAGAGAACGCGCTTGTAAAGGAGCTTCGCGGCTTGATTTCAGAGCAGACGGACTCAATGCTTACGGCGCTTGCTCCCGATGATTATACCGAAACCATAGCGAAAGCGCTTAATCATATCGGAGATATTCTGCCGAAGCGCGGTCAGCTTGCTTATGGGTATTTACCCGCAGATATAAAAGCGGAGATAGATAAGCTCACGCATTATATTATTGATAACAATCCGCAGTTCTCGAAGCTGTACAATGACGTTCTGGAGCTGCGCAGGTTATATAATGAAATGCTCCACAACGCCGATGGCGATGACAGCAGCAACTGGAGCAAATACAAGCTCGCTAAATATATGGGCAAGCTAAACGACGATATAGAAAAAGCTGTTGGAAATACATTACTGAAAATAATAAAGCGTGAGAGAAAGGCGGGACGGCAGAGAATGATTGACGCGATGGACTCTGTGCCGATACCCGATGAGCCGCACGGGAAATTCAATCCCGAGCATTGGATGGAAAAATCACAGCGTGAAACCTTTGACGATGATTGTGTGAACGCAGATGACCGCAAACAGTATATCCGGTGGTCGGACAAATTCAAGGCAGCGCGGGAAGCCGCCAAAAGCGGGGATCACGAAAAGGCGTTCAAGCTGTATTCGGAAGAAGCAAAAGCGGGAAATGCTCTCGCCGAATATGAGATAGCGGATATGTACAGGCGCAGTCTGATTGGTGGCGAGGATAAATCAGATGAGCATTATTCCGCGGCGCTCGCGGGATTTTTAAAGGTCGAGCAGACTGCGGAAAAAATGAAACCGTATCTCCAATACCGCATAGGCAGAATGTACTACGACGGTTACGGAACGGAGCAGGACTTCACCGAAGCACTGAAATGGCTTGAACTGTCAGCGCGGGGCGGTAATCACTTATCCGAGTACACCGTGGCTAAAATGTACCGCGATGGCAAAGGGACGGAGCGCGATCCCAAAATGGCGGCGGCATGGTTTGAAAAAGCCGCGGAAAGCGATAACGCTTATGCAATGTATTCTCTCGCAAAACTGTACATTAAGGGAGATATCCCCAAAGATCACGAAGCCGCTTTCCGGCTTCTGGAACGCGCCAAAGAGCTTGACGAAAGTATTTCTCCGCTTGCGGATTACACAATTGGCGCGGCGTATATGTTTGACGAGGATATACGCGACAGGGAGCTTGCGGAGAAATATCTCACGTTGTCCGCGCAGGCGGGAAACGAATACGCACAGAATTTGCTTGACAAATCCGAAGCATGGCGGCAGAACAATATCACCGATTTGCTTCGTACAGTTTACAATATTCTTGAAACCAACTCGCGCGATGGGGAACAAGGATTGCACGACGCGGCTTCCGCGATTTTCGGGCGTGGCGATTTGTCCAGAGAAGCGATCGCCGAGCTTATCTACAAGCTGCAGGACAAACAGAACACGGCGGAAATGTAAGTACGGCAGGTGCGGCATCATGTCGCACCTCGTCATAGGAGGTAAAAAGTGAAAAAGAAAATGTTTTGTATAGCAGTCTTTTGCGGCTGTATATTGCTGACAGGCTGTCCGGCGCGTGACGAGCAATCTGTTGATGTTTCTCGAATATTGGAGGAAATGCAAAGGAACGATCCGGCAACTGATGAAACTGAAAGCGATAGCTTAAAAAATACTTCACCCACAAGCGGCAACGGAGAATCAGAAAAATCAAGCGAACCCGAAAGTATCTATCCTCAGGTTCCGCAAACTACAACTGTACCAACAAGCAAAAGCTCTGTCACGACAGCAGGTGTAACCACCGCCGAACCTAAAACCACATCAGGCACAACCAAAGAGCAGACCACATATCCGCCCGCTCCGCGGACAGAAAGCAGCACCAAAGCGTCTACAACGGCAACTCCCGCTGCAACTTCCACCGCGGCGCAAACAACATCGGGCATGACACAATCTTCCGGAAGTGGTAATAAGCCGAAACCCCTTGGTACAATTTCCACCTATACTACATTAGGCGGTCATTTATCAGATTGGTTCGACTGATAAAAGATATTCAAGGTGCGGCATCATGTCGCACCTGAAATTATTGAAAGGAAAAAATATGAGCAGCACACAAAGATACAAATACAGCAAAGACGATTACTATCGGATCACCAACGCCGACGGTGTTGCGGTAGCACAGGCGCTCGGTCTGCAGGTTGACGAGGGAAAACAAACGACAGCCAAAGCCGTGCATATAAAAAACAGCGGCGGACTGTACATATTCCCCACTAACAACTGGTACCGCCATTCGGACGGTTCTAAGGGTTTTCCGGTTGAATTGGTTATGGACATACTTGAATGTGACAGAGAAAACGCAATGGAGTTTATCGCTAAAAACGTTCTGAACGGCATACAGCAGCTTACGCTTAATTCACAATACAGATGCCCAATGCGCGAAGAAAAGCCCGTCGAGTTTAAGGTGCCTCAGCACGATATCAAGCCGAACCGCGTTTACGCGTACCTTATAAAGAGCCGCGGAATTGATAAGGATATAGTCGGCAGCCTGATACAGAATAAAATGATAGCCGAGGACTCACAGCGGCATAACTGCCTGTTTTTCGGACGCGATGAAAATGGTGAGATAAAATCCTGTGCTATGCGCGGAACAAGCACCTATGTTCAGTTTCGCGGAGAGGTCGCGGGCGGCGATAAATCCTGTTCATTCGCAATGAACGGAAAAGGCACGACGCTCCGGCTTTTTGAGTCCCCGATTGACGCGATGTCACACGCCACATTCTCAAAGCTGCTCGGCAAGGACTGGACAGCAGATCACCGACTGAGCACAAACGGTTGTGGATATCAGTCGGTACTGAATTATCTGTCACGGCACCCCGAAATCGAGTCCGTTGTTATAAGCTACGACAACGACGTTGCGGGCAGAAAGGGAGCGCGGGAGACCGCCGCAAAGCTCTCACGGGATTTTCCGGACAGGGGGTTGCGGGTCACGACCGCGCTGCCGCGTGAAAAGGATTGGAACGAGGAACTTCTGGAGTTCCGCGGCGCTGAGTCAAACGGCATAACCGCGCGGCAATTCGTTGAGGCTAAGTATTCCCGTCAGGAGCACAAAGAAGCAGCGCCGGAAAATGTCAGTGAGGATGATGACGAAGAAAGCGCGGCGGAAATGTAAATTTTTCTTTTTCAGTAATTTCGCCGCCGCGAAGCGGCGGCTCCGATTTTATCGGCAGGAATAGCGGGGTGTCCCCCGCTACTTAACGCCGCGCCGCCAAAGGCGCCGCAAAGGGTTTC
The DNA here is from genome assembly GCA_910587135.1 of uncultured Oscillospiraceae bacterium. Taxonomy (GTDB): domain Bacteria; phylum Bacillota; class Clostridia; order Oscillospirales; family Ruminococcaceae; genus CAG-115. The sequence continues at coordinate 3,908 of CAJULF010000044.1, read as the reverse complement.
AAAGTGCAACTTTGAAATTCATTTGACTGTCACATTATTGTTGAAAAAAATAAGTTTTCGGAGGGTTTTATGGCTCGAAAAAATCCGCAAAGGTCTGTATCTCTTCCAAACGAAATAACGGAATCTTTGAATATATATGCTGCTCAAAATCATATTACTGTTTCGGACGCAATACGCCAGTTTATCGAACAGGGCTTATCTGTTGAAACATACAAGAAGCACCAGTCGGAAATACGTTCATATATCCGCGAGGAAATAGAGAACACGCTCTCCGTAGTAATCAAGCCGTATATGGATCGTCTGATAAAAATGCAGGCGAATGCTACACGGTCGGCGGCAGCTTCTCTGATGGCTACCGTCAAGGTGCTGTCTGAAAATTATATCGACAACGCAACGCCAGAAGAAATTCTCGCAAACGCGCTGCGATTATCCACAGTCATAACCAGAGCCAAGTCCAAATCCGACGCGGAATATCTCGCAGAAGCCAGGGAGTGGATCGGTGCCGATCTCGGCAAGCCGAGCGACGGCGGATAATAGGTGCGGCATCATGTCGCACCTACAAATTTTGACTTGCGGGGGTGTTTTCATTGATAAAGACAAATTATGTTCAACTAAAAAAACGCGCAGAGCGTTGGGAGCACATTTTAAAAGGAATAAGAGCTTTTAAAGATTGGTATGTGCGTTGGGTTATAATATGTAATATTGCTATTTTAATTATACATTCGCTCATTACGTTCTTAACGCCTTATGTCATCGTTTCTTCTATAGTTTTCTTCGCGCTGGTAGGGATACAACCTTTTATTTTAATGTTTTTACCTATATTTGAGGTAATTGTAGAAGAACGATTGATTGATGCTGATGAGAAAGGAGGATAGTGCGATGTCAAAGGCTACCAAAACAATTTATCTAATTTGTTTTTTATGGTGTGTTTTATCTGTTCCGCTGTTAATATATGCTTGGATAAATCATATGGTTTTTGGGGAGGCGGTCATTAATTTTATAAACATATCTGCCGCAATATACACCACAGGGAACAACCACATTTTCTTTAAGAGTAAGAAAAAATGAGGTGCGGCATCATGTCGCACCTATGGATTTTTGGGGAGGATACGCAAAATGAAAAATGATGAAATATATAACGCTGCCTTTTTTATCCTTGACAAATTCGAGTGGAAAAAGCCTCAGGACATTACCGAGGATGAGCACAAGAAAGCATATGATACGCTGCAGGTGGTGCTGAACCTGTTTGAGAAAATTGATATCGAACGCTGCAATAACGAACGAATCAATTGCGAAATATATTATCGCTTGCCAAATGTTGAGCGCGAGCTTGAACAGAAGTGCTGGCACAACGCCTGCCATGAGCTGCGCGATTTTCTGCAGCTTGAGTTCCGCTTTGAAAAACGGATGCTAACCGATACGGTATATGTGCTGAAAAAATATCTCAAAGGCGAAGCACCTGCGGCGGAGGAAATAGTAAAATATATTCTTTCGATGTCCCGCGACGTGATGGATGTGAAACGTAAAAAGCCAACATACGACAGAGCCAAGCTCATATTGCAATGGTTAGAAAAGTATCATGGCAACGTTGCTTTTATAACAAGCATATGTGCCGCAATAGACGGTTTCCTGCTGGGACTGAGCATAACGGTAATTAAATCGCCGCTGATTTCTTGGCTCGCGGCTTTTATCGGTTTCTCGGTGTTGCTATGCATAATAATCATACTAATTGTCGAGATTACCGCGAAACGGTTTGTGAGAAAGTATGAGCATGAATGTATGAACAGGTGCGGCACGATGCCGCACCTGTTACGCTAATTATACTTGAGAATGATGAAAAGAAAATCCCCTTTTCGCTTTCGTGAAAATGCACAGAAAACAATAGATAGTATTGTAAACTATTTTATCACAAAACTATTGACTTTTTCTTTCTGTTGTGATATAATGATAATAGAAAGATAGAACCCGACCGACATTAAGGAGGATAAAGATATGGCAACACGTAAACGTAACCTTATAATCGCAGCAGTTGCTGCAATCGTGATCGCGGCAGCGGCAGGAATAACTGCAATAACTTTGACGACTCAAAGCGAAGCTGAAAAAGTTAATAATGCTCTCGCATTGATGAGCAGTCCCGATAATACCGATTCCGATGTTTCGGATAACAGAAATGCGGCTGTTACTGTCGGCGGCGGCTCAGATAACGATACCCCGATTATTATTGATGAAACAGAAGATGCTGTTGAAGCTGATAACGAGGACGTTCTCGACGAGAGCGCAGATGTTCCCGTGAACGACAATGACAATACTGAAAAGGAAGATACCCCTGATGATGGCACAACATCTTCCGAACTGTCGGATAGCACCAAGCCCGACTACCCCGAAGCTCTGGACAAGGACAGTGCACCCGCAAGCACCAAGGCACAAACCAACAAGCCTGCGGTAACAGTAGTCACCACTGCTCCGGCGGTCACTGCTCCCCCGTCGACTGTTCGCGACGATCTTCCCAAGGTTACGGCTGAACCCAAGTACACTACCGCGCCGACCGAAAAGCCCGCTCAGACCGAGCCTACCGTCGTTGAAAAAACCGATAGCAACGGCTTCCCTGCTAACCCCGTCAATGGACAGGAATTTACCGACTCCAACGGGCAACTGTGGACATATCTTGAATTTGTTGGTTGGCGTGAAAGCGGTCCTCCATCTTTGCAGGAGTTCCCCGACAATTATGAGGGCGGAGTGTTTGGCGGAGATCAGATACTCAGCTAATCCGATTACAATTCAGTAATTAAAGGCGTACAGAAATGTGCGCCTTTTCATTTTACTTGTGGGAACAGATAACGGGTGCGGCATCATGTCGCACCTGATGAATTTTATTTGTGGAGGGATTTCCAATGAAAAAAGAAACTCGATTGATAATGAAACATAGATTAGAAAAGTGTATTCAATGGTATCGTGCCTATAGTGCAATTGTGGTTATGATTCCTGTCGTGATAGTTGGTGTACTTGCAATGGTGGTATATTATATTGATATCGGTGTTCTTACAGATGAATATGAGCGTATTCACCTGATTTTTTTTATATCCTGTGGAATAATACTACTGGCGGGAGGTTTATTTGGTTTTGTGTTTTTGGTACTTAAGATGATTTTTGATAGCCTTGGGGAAGGCAAAATGTCTAATGAGCATTTAGCTCTTAAGGCTGATATTGTTCAAACGCAGAATAATATTACACTGGCACAAAATTGTATTGCCGGAAAGATTGATACCCTTGACCGTATAATTAACAACGAGATTATACGCAAGGAAAACCTATCTCCCGATCAATCGAGAATTGATACAGCTGTGGATATTATAAAGGGTGGTTGGGACAGTGCGATACGCGAAAACCAGGAACTTCGACAACAGGTTATGCAGTTGCAGCAGGAGAACACAAAACTAAAATGCGAGATTGACAGGCTTAGCGCGGACAATTCCGTAAGCGATGAATGGGAACAGTAAATAACAGGTGCGGCATCATGTCGCACCTGTTTTATATATGCACGGACAAGGTAACGCCTTGAAAGTGTTCCAACAAACAGTACCGACAAGGAGGAAAAGCATTTGAAAAAGAAAAGGTTAATATCTCTATTCCTGATGGTGATTATGACGCTGGCATTTACCTCAAGCGCGTTCGCCGATGTCAATATGGGATCGGGCGACGGAACGGGCTGGGGTGACGGAACGGGAGATAACGTGTGGTCACTGCACACCGAAAACGGCACGGCAATTCAAGCGCCCGAGGGACTGCGCATTACCGTATACGACGCGGAAAGCGGAGCTAAGGTTTTCAATACGATAGATATTACGGGGAATCCTAATATTTCAGCTGTCAATAAAATCTGGTATTTCTCAGACAATATAAACAGCGGA
>CAJULF010000043.1 GCA_910587135.1 uncultured Oscillospiraceae bacterium | reverse complement strand
AGAGATGGTAGAGGAGTTGGATAAATATTTTGAGGAGAACGGCGGTTTTGACCTTAATGTGGAGGAGCCTGTGGAATGAGCTTTAAAGATCAGTTAGCGGCGGACGTGAAGAATGTTTTCCTAAATACAAACGAATTCGCGGAAACGCATAATGTCAAGTATGATGGGGTGCTGTATGAGAATATTCCCGTTGTACTTACTAAGATAAAGGAATGTAACCGTCAGGCTTTTAAAGATGACATAATGCAGGGAGTTTATCAGGTCGGTGCAGTGGCGCATATTGCGCTTTCAGATTTGAATGGTGTTGTTCCTGAGCATGGTCATGAAATAAGGATCGACGATAAATCATCGCCCGATAATCCCTATTATGTTCAGTATCGTATTGTTACTTCGGATTGCGAGTGCGGAATGGTTACGCTGGAACTGGAGGATTATGATGATTGAACTGCAAAGCGAGCGGTTTGAAGCGGTGCAACAAATGCTTGGTAATCTGAGCGGCAGCGAAATGCGTTCAGCGTTTGCCAATGCGGCAAACAGGGCTATGTCAACCGCTCGCAGCACATCATGGAAAGCGGTTAAGGAAATGTATACCGTTACACGGACTGCTTTCTATCATGACACTAAAACTCACATTGACCGGGCGGACACGGGCAGCCTTGAAGCCTCTTTGAGTTTCAAAAGTCTGCTTATACCGCTCGTGGATTTTAAGACTAAGGGCGGTACTTCGCGAAAAGGATCACGCAGCAGTCCGTTGAGAGCAGAGGTTATACGTGGAGCCGAAAAAACTCTTAAATACGCTTATACCGCTAATCTCGGCACTTATGGAGAGGCAGTGTTTGAGCGGCTTACACCAAAAAGGGAAAGCTCATCGGAGCTTTACGGTCCCGCAGCTGCTCAGATGGTATATAATCCTGAGGTACTGGAGCAGATGGACGATGCGGCAATGGATACGTTCGAACGCCGCTTAGAGCATGAGCTTGACAGAATTTTGAGAGGTTAAAGGGGGCGAGGGAGAGAAAATGAATCCCGACGATTTACTTGACAGTTTGGACGCGCTCATTAAAGAGCAGACAAAGGATTTGCTGCTTCCCCTGCGCGTTGATAGAGGTGAAAACAGGGAAAACGGCGAAAAATTTCGTGCACCGCTGACATTCACAATGGATCTTCCCAAAAAGGAGGATGATACAAGGCTTGCGCCGTATATACTCACACAGATACTGACGGGGACAGACGAACAGAAGCCTGCCGAAGACCCAAGCAGTGTGTGCAGCGTTCGGGTGGTAGTTGTTTTGTATTGCGATAATATGGGTGAGGGAAAACGGAACGTATTAAATGTGATCACACGTTTAAGAATGGAGATGCTCAAGAGAAAGATTATCGGTAAGCACTTTGTGCTTGCCGATAAAATTGACTGGGTGGTTGACCCGCGCTCGGTTGGTTCGTATTTCAGCGGTGAAATGCTTATGAACTTTAAACTTCCTCCCATAGAGCCTAATGATAGACTTAGGGATGAGGTTGATACCAGAGGGGAGGAATATTTATATGCCCAAGAGAACAGTTGATTTAGAGACGGAGAGTTTTAAAGAGCCTTTGCAGAATATCGGCGACGTTGATACAAAGCCGGAAATCAAGAAAAAACGCTGCGGAACGCTCGTATATATCGGTCCCACCATTCCCAAAACCGGACTCGTTTCGGGACGTGTTTTCGTTTGCGGCGCAAAGTCTATTGATGAAGTACTTGCTGACGATCTGCGTGAGTATCCGATTGCCAGGGATATGTTTGTGACACCGCAGGAAGCAGCGGAGGTTCGGCGGAAAATAAACGGCGGAAAAACGGCATTGAGCGAGAAATACCGCCTGTTGAGCGGAAAGTAAAGAGAGGTAAGTATGGCATATTATCACGGTATAAAGACTAAAGAAACGGCAACGTCTGTGTCAACGCCCGCGGAGATACAGTCGGGGATAACATTTGCGGTCGGCACAGCTCCTGTCTACATGGGAGAGGGAAGTATTAACAAGCCCATTTTCGCGGGCAGCTATAAAGAGGCGTTTGCGGCACTCGGATATTCCGATGATTTCGACAACTTCACATTATGTGAGGTAATGAAAACGCATTTCGGGTTGTACGGGGTATCGCCCGTTATTTTTGTGAATGTGTTTGATCCCCAAAAGCATTGTACGGCAGCTGGGGGCAAAGACCTCATATTTGTTGATGGTGTCATTGAGTTGCCCGACAGCGCCATTGCCAATACTGTTGTTGTTAAGGATGCGGCGGATGGCATCGCATACGTCAAGGAAAAGGACTATATCGTTCATTATACGGACGGTAATCTTATCGTTGAAAAAACCGATGATGGCGATATCAGCGGTTCGACCGTATACATCGAATACAGCAAAGCCGACATTTCAAAGGTTATTCCTAATGATATAATCGGCGGAATAAATGTGGATGATGGGAGCAAGAGCGGTCTGGAGCTTATCGGGTCGGTTTACCCCAAATATGGGGTGATCCCTGAGATTATAATTGCGCCCGGATTTTCCTCCGATTCCGCGGTGGCTGCAATAATGGCGGCTAAGGCGGAGGGGATAAACGAACTGTTTAAAGGAATTGCTGTTATTGATGCCGACAGCTCGGCTATCAGGAAATATTCCGATGTGTATGAATGGAAATCCAAGAATAACATCAGCGATACAAATCAGATCATATGCTGGCCGATGGTGGCTCTGGGCGGAGCAAAATACCATATGTCAACACATATAGCCGCTCTTATGTCCTCAGTGGATAACGACAACAGCGGTATTCCCTCCGAGCCGCCTTCCAATAAGACCTTGAGGGCAGACAGTACGATCCTTTCGGACGGTTCGGAGGTTGTGCTTGAATTGTCGGAGGCGAATTTGCTTAACAGCAAGGGTATCGCTACCGCAATCAATCACGGCGGCAGGTTTGTTCTTTGGGGCAATGAAACAGCTTGCTATCCCGCAAGCGCGGACGTAAAGGATTATTTTATCAATGTTAACAGAATGTTCGGATATGTTTCAAAGTCGGTTATTCTGACCTACTGGAGCAGAATCGACAGCAAGATGACCCGCAGGCTGATTGACAGTATTGTTGACAGCATAAATATCTGGCTTAACGGTCTGAAAACCTCAGAGCATATTCTGGGCGGGCGAATTGAATTCAACGCCGATGAGAATCCTGTTACGGACCTTATGGCAGGAAAAATGAAATTTCATATATACATGACGCCGCCTTCTCCCGCAAAGGAAATAGAGTTTACTCTGGAGTACGATGCGGAATATGTTTCGGCGGCTCTTGGCGGATAAGGAGGGAATTGAGGAATGTCTAAGTTTTCTGAAATCATCACAGGCTATCATATGTATGAGAACGAGATCAATTACTATGGGCTTGCGGAGGTTGAGATGCCGTCGATCACGCAGATCACAGAGTCTATGGACGGCGCAGGGGTTGCGGGTAAGTATGATGCGATCGTCAAGGGGCATGTTGAGGCAATGAAAATGACCGTTTCAATGAGAAACCCAACGAAGGACTCGTTCAAAATGTTTACTCTTGTGGAGCATCAGTTTGATTTGCGTGCAAATATCCAGGAACGCGACACAGTGACGGGGGTGCATGACACCGCTCTCAAGTGTGTCGTTAGGGCAACCCCTATCAATCTTGACATAGGAAAGATCGCGAATTACTCTACCGGTGATACAAAGGCGGAGTTTTCCGTAAGCTATTTCGCCGTGTATGTGGACGGTGTCAAGGAAATCGAGGTCGATCCGTTTAATTATATTTTCTGGGTCGACGGCAAGGATTATCTGGAAGACGTGAGAAAAAATCTCGGAAAGGCATAAGGTGACAATATGAGTGAAACAAAGAAAGCTCCTGAAGAAATCAAGGAGGATATTGGCGTATATGTACACGAATTGGAGCAGGAATTCGAGTGGGAGGGGCAGAAATACAGGGAATTAAGGTTTGAATTCTCGCAGCTGAAGGGATCAGACCTTGAAGCGGTTGAAACAGAAATGTCTATTGACGGTCTGTTCGCTTTAGCTCCTGAGTACTCGGTCGCGTATCAGCTTAAGCTCGCGGCGAGAGCGGCACATGTACATTGCTCGGTTCTCGAAAATCTCCCCATTCGTGACGCAAACGCTATTAGGGCGAAAACCAAAGCTTTTTTAACAAAAGGGGAATTCTGAAAGACCCCTTAAAATGGTTCAGAAAAGAAAGTATAAAGCTGGCGCGGTTTACAAACACACCCGTCAGCTTTTATCTTTCCTGCGGCATTGACCGGCTTTGTAAATGGATAGATATTGCCAATGAAATATTGGAGGAGGAAAGGGAACGTGAGCGTAAGGCGCGAGCATGATATGTTTTTCCGGCTGCGGGGATCGTTGGGAAGTGATTTTGTCCAATCTTTCAGGAACGCATCAAGCGAAATGCGCAGTCTGCAAAGCGCTATGGGAAATCTCAACAGCCGTATGCGGGATATCAGCGCGTATCAAAGGCAGTTAAGGGCTATTGAGCAGCAGAATGGACGCATACAGCAAAGCGAGCAGCGTTTAGAAGCATTGCAGGAGCGGCACAGGGAGTTGCGCGAGGCTATGGAGAGCACAACTAATCCATCTGAGCAGCTTCGACATCAGCTTGAGCAGAACGAGCGCCAGATCCAAAGCGTTAACAGCAGCATAGTATCTCAAAATGACGAGCTACGTAATATGCAAAGGGAGCTTGGTGATGCGCGAACAGCTTTGCAGCAGGCTGGCGTGGATACTGACAATTTAACGCAGTCCACCGAGGAGCTCCAGCAAAGATATGAAAGACTGTCAAACACACGCAATTTTTTAGGCAATATTTCTGAGGAGCTTGAGGCGAACAACGCAAAGTTAAAGCAGGCTGTTGGTGAGTTTGCCGCTTTGGCGGGCGGAATCGCGGCGGGAGTTGGAGCGACTTATGCTGCCACATCTAAACAGGCTATTGATTTTGAGTCGGCATTTGCCGGAGTAAAAAAGACGGTTGACGGAACACCGGAGCAGTTGGAGGAAATACGCAGCGGTATTCTGGAGTTATCACAAACGGACATCATAGCTCCCGCCAGTGAGATATCCGCGGTGGCCGAAGCCGCAGGTCAATTGGGAATTGAAACAGAAAATATTCTTAAATTTTCCAAAACAATGATCGATCTCGGCGAATCTACAAACCTATCTTCCGAAGAAGCGGCTTCAGACCTCGCTAAGTTTGCGAATGTCACAAAAATGTCTCAAGGCGACTTTGACAGACTCGGTTCGACGATTGTCGCGCTCGGCAACAACTTTGCGACCACCGAGTCTGACATAGTTGCAATGGGTACACGGTTGGCGTCAACCGGTGAACTTACAGGTCTTTCGGAAGCTCAGATCATGGGAGCCGCGACTGCTCTGTCCTCGCTTGGTATCGAAGCAGAGGCGGGCGGCTCGGCAATGTCAAAGTTTTTAAAGCAGTTTGCGGTAGCCGATGCGACAGGCAATATGAAAAAATATGCGGATGTTGCGGGCATGTCGGTTGAAAAATTCAGTGAGCTGTACAAAAAAGACAGTCTGGCGGCAATATCGGCATTCACTAAAGGTCTTAACGACACCGAACGCAACGGTAAGAGCGCCATTCAGATACTTGATGAAATGGAGATCAAGGAGGTGCGCTTATCCAACGCGGTATTGTCTCTCGCATCCTCCGATGATATTCTGACTAAAGCCTCAACACTGGCGAGTCAGGCATGGGAGGAGAATATAGCTCTTTCCAATGAGGCGGAGCAGCGTTATTCCACCACTGAGAGCCGCATTGAAAAAGCAAAAAATGCCGTGCAAAATCTTGGTATACAAATCGGTGACATGACGCTGCCGCTTGTAGGTAAGCTCGCGGATAATTTCGGTGAGCTTGCGCAAAAGGCACAGCGTTGGGTATCGGAGAACGGCGAGACCATAAAAGGATTTGCATCTGTGGCAGCAGAGGTCGCAAAGTATGCGCTTTTGCTTAAGGGAACGCAGGTGGCGTATCTCGGATTAAAGTCGGGAGGATTGTTGGCGGTAAAGGGCATTACCAAAGTCAAGGCAGCCTTTCAAGCGGCGGGAGCGGCGGCAAAAGGCGCAAAGCTTAGTACGTTTGCCAGCAGTCTTACCGGCATTACCGCCTCGGCGGCGGGATTTGTCACGGTAGGAGCGGCAACCGTTGCGGTTCTGGCGGCGATAGCGGCAGCGGTATGGCTGGATAACAAGGCTATGCAGGCAGCCCGAAAAGAATTCGCTGACGGTGAGCTGTTTGGAAATGGACTGCCCAAGCTGAAGGATTATACCGAGGCTCTTAAAGAGAACACATCGGAGACACTGAAATTTGCCGAGGAGGTAAATGGAACTGCCAACGAGCTTGCCGACATACAGTATGAAATGTCTAAGGCAAGGGCGGAGGTTGAACTGTATGGGACTTCGCTTCGTGAACGCGGCATTTTGACCTCCGAAGAGGCAGCGAAGATGATTGATCCGTTCAATTCGCTGGTGTCGTCGCTGGAGCAGGATTTTTCCGTAAGATATACAGCGGTATTTGACGCTTTTAAGCTGGCGGCTTCCGAGGTGGCAACAAGCCTCGGTGCAGATGTAGCGGAGATTTCAAGCATACTGGACGGGTTCAAATCAAAATATACCGACTCTCTTGACGAATCGCAGCAGGTAGTCAATGAAATGCTGAATCGGCGTGCTGCGGGCGGTGTGCTTTCGAGCGAGGAACTGACACAGCTGCAAAATGAGATGTCATACATCAGCGAGTTGTCAGATCAGAAATCGGAGGCATTATACAATTTTGAGCAGACTCAGCAGGTGTTGTCGGGAATGGACCTTGGCAGCAATCAGGAAAATGCGATAAGTAACCTTAAGGCGCTTAATGAGTATGCACAGCAGTACCTTTCCGAGGTTGACGAAGCACAAAGCACTTTAAACAGGTATTATGATGATCTGCGGGAAAAGGCGGATACTCAGTTACAATACAATAAGATAACGCAGGGTGAGTATGATGACTATATTCAGTCCCTGGACTTAGCACAGGGGATAACATATGAAAGCTATAAGCAAAAGCGAGATGCCTTCACAAGTAATTTGCAGCAGGTGGCAAGTGAAGTTACAAGCCAGATTGATGAGGCAGTGATCAAATCCGTAAATGAAAACGGAATCAGCTTCTGGGACAGTTACATAGGAACGCTTTCCGCATATGGCAACTTCTTTACAGGAAAGGGATTCACGGGGCAGCAGGAGGATGCTCGAAGCAATGCGATTAACGCTACACGAGATATCTATAAGGATATTATCAAAGAAGCAAACGCTTTGAGCAATGCCGCGCAGATTTCGCCTGTTAATATACCTGTGCAGGTCGTTGCGGCGGTCGAAGGATCAAAAGCTGCAACATCGGTTGTTCAATCCGAGACAATGCCGGCATATGCAGGCGGCACAACATATTCCGCAAACACGTTTGTCGCAGGCGAAAACGGTCCCGAAATAATTACTAATGCCCCGGCAAGAACGGTTTATACGGCGCAGGAAACACAGGATATCTTTGAGGGCTACAAGGTTTTTTCCGCGATACTGCCCCAAGCGTTTGCGGCAATGTCATCGGTCAAGGCTCCGACCGTTTCAGGAGGATATTACTCCTCCGGGGATATTAGGATAGAAATAAATTCAAATCCCGTGATAAACGCTGCCGACAGCACCGATATGGACGCAAAAATGGAACGCTACAACGTCGATCTGGAGGAGCGGCTTGAACGCATACTTGACAGACGGGCGGAGGATATGAGACGCAATGCTTATTATTAATGGGAGAAGACAATGACGGTTTACAGTACGATACAAGGTGATACATGGGATGTGGTCGCTCTAAAAACGCTCGGCAGTGAAATGTATATGTCGCGGATAATAGAGCGCAATATTGAGTATGCGGACACGATTGTTTTTCCTGCGGGAGTAAAACTGATCATTCCCGATGTCGGACCGGAGGTAAGCGTGCTGCTCCCGCCGTGGAAGAGGTGATATTGTGAGCGGCAAGGAACAGGTTCGGAGAACAGATATCATCATTAAGCTGAACGGAACGGATATTTCGGAGGATGTGAACAAGTACCTCTTGTCATTCTCTTATACAGACGAGGAGGAAGATAAATCAGACGATTTAAGCATCACAATTGATGATCGCGAAGGCATATGGCTCAGATCATGGCTTAACAGCAAGGTTAAATCAAGCATTAATAAGAATTCAGAAAGAAATCTTCTTGCTGTTGGCGATAAGGTTATGATAAAACAGGGTGAAAAGGATTATAACGGCGTTCAGCTTCAGTCTTGGGTGTATACATACGAGGGCTTTACGATTATTGAGATCGGGGCGCTGAACCCCGACCGTATTGTGTTTGGAATAAACGGTGTTGTTACCGCCGCCGTTCACCGTGATGATATTGTTGGCACCGGTGACGGCAGCTCGACAATCAAAACATCCAACGGGTTAATGGGAGCTTCTGTTTCAGCGGCGATCATTCAGCGGAATTTTAACAGCGATGGGAAAGACAGCCTGCTTGACTGCGGAACATTTCAGATCGATACTATCAGCGTCAGCGGCGCTCCGTCAAAGATCACGCTGAAAGGCACATCGCTTGCTAATACATCAACAATCAGAGCAGTCAAGAAGAATAAGGCATGGGAGAAAATACGGCTGTCGTCGATAGCGAAGCAGATTTCAGAGCGAAACGGAATGAAGTGCTATTTCTCCTCGGAATATGATCCTCTTTACACCAGACGCGAGCAGATCGGCGAAAGCGATATTGTTTTTCTGCAAAGGCTGTGTAAGGCTGCCGGAATATCTCTTAAGGTCACAGCGGGGACTATCATTCTTTTTGATGAGGCTGCCTTTGAGAAAAGGGATGTTGTACAGACCTTTGAATGCGGAAAGGGAGATGTTTTGTCCTATGATTTCTCGGACAGTACAAGCGATACAAGTTATAGCAGCTGTCATGTAAGCTACACCGATCCTTCATCGGGTAAGACTATTGAGTATACATACACACCGAGAATTGACAATCCGGGAACAGGTGAGGTGCTTGAGATATCCGAAAAGGTAAGCGACAGAGAAGAGGCACGTAAACTTGCAATGAAACGTCTGAGGCAGAAAAACAAGAACAGGTTTTCGGCAAGTCTTAAGGTTATTGGAAATACCATGCTTGCGGCAGGTGCAACCGTAGGCATAAGCGGCTGGGGTGATTTTGACGGAAAATATATTATTGCCACAGCGTCTCATTCTATCGGAAATGGTTATACAACAAGTATAAAGTTGAGGAAAGTGCTGGAGGAATATTGATGGGGCATGATATAAGAGTGGGTAAGGTATCAAGCGTTGATCCCAATTCCCGAACCGCAAGGGTGATTTTCTCCGATAAAGCTGATATGGTTAGCGGAGAATTGAAGGTTTTGTCAAATTCCCCGCTTATAACCGCCGATATTACGACCGGCGGCGAGGCTTGGACAGTTAATGAGAGCTATTCAAGCACAGACAGAGAGCTCGGACGGGGAGAATCATATCGGAAGGCATCTTCGGATAATATTTCGGCAGAGCTTAGCGCCAAGAGGCATAAGGCGAATATTGCCGTATATGGGTGGCTTCCCTATGTGGGACAAACCGTGCTCTGTATAATGCTCCCCAATGGTGAGGGTGACGGATACATCATAGGAGGTGTTTGCATTTGATTGCAAGTCTGGGGGATATCGTTTTTGAGGTCAACGACGATCATGTGCGCACTTTTTCGGGTATGACTTATTCAACGGGCGCACGTTATGCGACTCATAACAGAATAGGCGGTAAGCCGCTGCTTGAGTTTGCCGGGCAAGATATAGAAACGCTCAGTATGACAATAAAACTGTCGGCTTTTCATGGGCTTAATCCCCGAAGAGAAATGAGGAAAATCAACGATACCCTTCGTGATGGCATACCGTTACGGCTCGTTATAGGAAAAACTCAGTTTGGAAAATATCGCTGGGTAATCACTAAAGCCACCAACAAGCTGGAGCATATAGATAACAAAGGAAATATTCTGAGCATCACGGTGACACTTTCGCTGTCATCGTATTTTAAGAGGTGATTTTATGACCCATATCGTCAAGGGCAATGAGACAACCGCTTTTTCGGTCGCTCCCGAAAGCGAGGATGAAGAAATTCTACAGAATATACGGCTCCTTTTGTCATCAGAGAAGTATGAGCTGCCGCTTGCCCGTGGGATGGGGCTGTCTTCCGACTATCGTGGGCGACCTATTCCTGTAGCAGAGACTTTGTTGTATCAAGCTGTTTTGGACGCGATAGAGGAATTTGAGCCTCGCGCGGAGGTGGTTAACATAGATTTTGTAGAGGACAGTGAAAAGGGCATAATTTATCCCTTTGTGGAGGTGAAGACGTCTGATGGATGAACGAAAATTTCCCGATATAACTTTTGTTGATTCGGATACTGAGAGCATTGCAAACGAGATGATAGAGGATTATCAAAGTAGGACAGGCAGGACACTGTATCCTGCCGATCCGGTCAGAGTGCTGCTGCTTTATGTTGCGTCGGTTATATCCCAAGAAAGGGCGATAACCAATAATGCGGCTAAGCAGAATGTTCCGCGCTTCGCAAAAAACAGTTGTCTGGACTCTCTTTGTGAAATATTCAGAGGAGTGGAGCGGCTTTCCGCTGTCCCGGCACATACTTCTATTGTATTTGAAATATCCGAACCGCAGGACGCTCCTGTTGTGATACCGGCAGGTACAAGAGTGACCGCCGATGGGTCTGTTATGTTTGCGACCATTTCCGAGAGCGTTATCCCTGCTGGAGAGATTGCTGTTGAGACCACTGCTGAATGCACACTTCCCGGAACTATCGGCAATGGCTATTTGCCCAAGCAGATCAGCGTTTGTGTTGATGTGTTCCCATACTACAAATCAGTGGAAAATACAACGGAAAGCGGTGGGGGCGCTGATACGGAGACCGATGCTGAACTATATGAACGAATGAGAGCAAGTGTTGACGGCTATTCAACCGCAGGAGCGGCGGGAGCGTATATTTATCACGCAAAGTCCGCTTCGGCATTGGTTGCCGATGTAACGGCAACATCCCCGTCTGCGGGGAAAGTCGATGTCAGAGTATTGTGCAAGGGCGGCAAATTGCCAAGCGAGGAGTTGATTCATGATATTTTGAATGCTTTGAACGATGAGAAGGTGCGTCCGCTTACTGATCTTGTAGCTGTTTCCGCACCAAAGGCTATAAGTTTTAATATCACTCTCACCTATTTTATAAATGATGGGAGCGGCATGAGTATCACATCTGCGGAAAATGAGGTTGTGACGGCGGTTGATAAGTACATAGATTGGCAAACGGCTAAGATAGGACGTGATATTAATCCGTCTTATTTGATACAACTTGTTATGCAAACCGGGATTAAGCGTGTGGAGGTAACAGAGCCGAGTTTCCGAACGGTAGGAAATACAGAGGCAGCACAGCTTGGTACAATCACCGTAAAATGCGGAGGATATGAGAATGACTGAAAAAGAGTTATTTCGTGTGTATCCACTGGTACTGAAAAGGGATACCACATTTGCGGTGCTGGGTGAGATCATTGTGAAACAGCTGATGAAAAATTGGGAGCTTAGTGACGACACAATAATTTACTCCGCAATTGAAAGTTTATCCGAGGAGCTACTTGATGCGCTCGCATATGATTTCAAGGTTGAGTGGTATGATTACAATGCGGAGATTATGTATAAGCGAAGCGCAATAAAGGAGTGTTTCCGTGTTCACCAATACAAAGGCACAAAATACGCAGTAGAAACCGCAATGCGCAGTATGTATGATAAAGTTGCGGTTTCGGAGTGGTTTGAGTATGGCGGAGAACCGTATCACTTCCGAATAGCTATCTATGCCAGCACGAACGACGCAGGAAAGCGCTCGAAAATCATCGGGAAGCTGCAATATGCGAAGAACTTGCGTTCGGTACTGGATGAGGTAATATTTGAGATCATACCCGACAAGCACCTCAATCTGACCGCAGGGATAAAGACCTGCGGCATAAGCAAGCGGATACATTCCCAAGCGGAGCAAACCGACAGTTCAATATTTGCCATTAAAACGGCATTTCGGGCAGGCTTTGCGGTCGGAGGAATATATAAGAAAATAAGAGCGGAGGTAAGATAAAATGGCATGGAGCAGCGCGGAACTTACAGACAGCGGGCTTGAACTGCTGTCGAAGCTTATGAACGGCGGTAAACTGACCATAACAAGGGCGGCGGTCGGCAGCAAAACGGTCGCCGCCGATGAGCTGTGCGTACAAACGGAGCTTACAGCTCCCATAAATGCGCCCGTATCTATCGCGGGTTCAAAGGAGCTCCCCGAAAAATGCGGGCGCACGATATTTGTGCAGATACGCAACAGCGGCGTTACAGAAGCCGTGAGAATGAAACAAATCGGAATATTCGCCCGAACCGACAGTGAAAGCGAGGTACTTCTGGCGATAATGCAGGACGAGATCGGCGAGGAAATACCGCCCTACGCGGAGTTTCCCGATTTTCTGATCGAGTTCAACGCCGTTCTGGTTATTTCGAGAACTGACAATATCACGGTCATGACGGATTCGGGGGCGGTAGCGACCCGCGCCGACTTAGAGAGTCACAACACCGATGAAACGGCGCATTCGGAGCTTTTCGCGCGGCTTAAGCGCCGTGTAGTCGCGACAAGGCTCCGTGACCCGAGCAAGCCCGATTACGGAGTGGGAGGCGGTGGGGATTCGACGGGGGTGGCGCTGATAACAGCGGACTATACGGGAAATGCCGAAGTCACGGTAGTGCTTGGCGGCAAGGAATACGACGGAAAGAACATCAGCCGCGACGCGGAGAACGCGCCCAACGGCACATTTATAATTAGGGAGGAACAGTTAAATGGCAAATGTAAAGCATATTCTGGACACAATCAAGGTGGACAACGAGTTTAAGGCGCTCATAGCGAAGTCCGACGGCGAGAATGTAGCCGTCATCTACAAAGGCGCGGAAATGACGCTCTCGGCGGCTCTGGCGCAGATAGCGACGAGCGTGTCCGATATTCCCACGGGTGAAAATGTTGACGCAAAGATCAGCGCGGCGATAGACGAGCTCATTGGCGGCGCTCCCGAAACCTATGATACCCTTAAAGAGATCGCGGAGTACATACTCAACAATCAGGACGTTATGAGTACGCTCAACAATGCTATCGGCAATAAGGTCGACAAGGAGGATGGCAAGGGCTTGTCCGCAGAGGATTTTACCGCCGCGCTCAAGGCAAAGCTGGATGCGCTCCCCGCAATCACCTCCGCTGACGTTGAAAATTGGAACAACAAGGCTGACAAAAGCACAGCCACTGCCACCTCTGCGGGACTTATGTCCGCGGAAGATAAGACACGGCTTGACGGACTGCGCGGTGTAAGGTACGGCACAGAGCCGCCCGCGGATATGCAGAACGGTGAACTGTTTGTCCGCGTTGTCTCCGAACCCTGATAATAATTACGGCGCGGCAGAAATGTCGCGTCACTTTTTGGAAAGGAGAAGTTTATGGCAACGATTGAAAGAGATGTCGTATTGGAGTCTGTTGATGAAAACGGAAACCCCACGATTGATTTCCCTATAACCCGCAAGGATAATATTGAGGATTTCCCGGAAAGTATGCCCGCAAACGGCGGAGATTCCGACACGGTAGACGGCAAGCACGCCTCGGACTTTGCCGCCGCAAATCACACACATTCGGCGGGAGATATAGGTGCGGTCACTAATATCAAAATCGGCACGGTAACTACGGGCGCGGCAGGGAGCAGCGCAGCGGCAACGGTGTCCACAAATGGGACAGAGACGACATTAAACTTGACTATCCCCAAGGGCGATACAGGCGCAAAGGGTGCTACCGGGGCAAAGGGCGATAAAGGCGATACCGGAGCGACACCGACTGTAAAAGTCGCCGCAGGGTCTAATATAGGCTCGGTCGGCACACCTTCCGTAACCGCGGCTGCCAGCGGAACGACTACCACATTAACCTTCAACTACCTTAAGGGCGCAAAAGGTGATAAGGGTGATACGGGAGCAACCGGTGCCAAAGGCGCAACAGGAGCGACGGGTCCGCAAGGTCCCGCGGGTCCGAACGTGCTGAAAACGGGAACGGCGGCGCCGACCACATCAATCTGTCCTTCGGGCTACTGGTACGGGAAGTATTAGGGGGTAATGCTGTGCCGATATTTACAAACATAGCCGGCGCGATTCGCTTGCTGACGGACGTTACGGTAAACGCGGGCGGGGTTCTGCATGAATTGGATACTGTCCATGCTAATGAGGGCGGGGTGCTGCGCGAAATACACTCGGGACAAAGTATAAATATATACGCCACGGGGATTTCGTCCCCCAGCACATTCACAGTTAACGAGTATGATACTGGAATAGTTATCCGCCGAAATCTTGTTTCGCAGTCGTCAAACCGCGTATACATTGATTTTAAAGGGGTTAAAGCGGGGGACGTGATAGAAATAGAATTAACTTTTCGTCGCCATACTTCATGGTATGTGGGGCTTCAGTGGTACGGCTGTGATATCGAAAGCACTCTTCCGCACAATTCTCACATTTCAAAAGGTTATATCGATATTTATGGCAGCAATCAGAATCACGATCCCACATCAACGACCTCTTTATATAATCCCGGATTAACAACGCTTACTGCCACTTCGGGAACATGCGGTATCATGATTGTTGACAGTAATGGTACCGATACCGAAATGCCAATGGATCTGTATCTGTATTCCGTGAAAATAAACGGTAAAGAGCAGATCAAAAAGCCCTATTACAATTATATCAAACATCGGACACTGCCTTATATGACGTTTACAAAAGGAAAGAGCGATAAAGATTTGTCTACGGTGCTCAAGAACTTTGTTCCGACTTCTGCAGGCTTTGAGTACGAACTGTCGATAGATCCGGGCGGCGCCTATAACACAAAGGCAGAGGGTACGATAACGATGGTTTCGGCTAAAACCGTTACCGCTTCGCTCGAGGTCGGAGCAGCTTACGATACGGGTTCATACACTATCCCCAATTACAGCGGAAGCGTTGGCATGACGCTTAACGGAACAAGTGTCACAGCGGGCAGTTCCAAAACGGTTGCACTGTCCGCGGGCAATAACAATATTTCAATTGCTTCCGATGCATGCGCCGCGCAGATTACAGGCTCACAGTCGGGAACAAGCACAACGGTCAAACCGCGCGGCTATAGGGCGGTTTATAAGATGAACATGACGGTATAGGAGGAAATTATGGTAACATTCGCAAACGGAAAAACGATTGAAACGATAGCCGTGATAGGCGGCAGAACACAGTTTCAGAACGCTGTGCGCGAAACGCTGGAAATACGCGCGGCGCGTAACGAAACGAGCTTTGAGGAGTTGAGAGAGCTCTACACCGACAGCGAGGCTCTGTCTGAAATCGAAGTGAACGACGGAAGCGGCGGACAGTCCCTGCAGCTCAATTTCACGCTGCCCGTGGAGCTCTCCTTGAAAGATATCGACGGTGAGCAACTTTGGTGCATGAAGCTCGCGCAGAAGTCCGCGCTGGAGATAGCACAGGAGCAGCAGGCGGCGGAAATCAACGACACGCAGCTCGCTCTTATCGAGCTTGCCGGAATGATCGGAGGTGAGGATAATGGCTAAGATATACGCGGCGCAGATCAGAAAGGGAACTATCAAGCTTGAGAATGTTCCCGAGAAATGGCGCGTAGAAGTGAGCAGGCTGCTCGGCGTAAAATAAAAATGGAGGGATAAGATGGACACACCAATAACCCGCGCGGAGCACGAGGAGTTCCGCAAGCGGATAGAGGAGGAGAACAAGCGGCAGAATTGCCGAATCAACAAGCTGGAAGACACGTTCGAGAAAATAAACAGCCTTGCAACGTCGACCGAAAAGCTGGCAACAAGCATGGAAGCAATGCTCAAGGAGCAGGAGGAGCAGGGCGGGCGTCTAAAAATACTGGAGGAACGTGACGGCGAGAAGTGGCGCAAGGTAGTGGGCTACATAGTTACCGCCGTTGTGGGGATAGTGGTAGGATTTATTTTTACCCAGATAGGAATTGGAGGCTAATATGAAAATCAACTGGAAAAGGAAGTTGACCAGCCGCAAGCTGTGGGTAGCTATCGCGGGATTTGTGGCGGGACTTATCGTTCTCGGGAACGGCACGCAGGAGACGGCAGACAAAATCTCGGGCTCGATACTCAGCGGCGCGGCGGTGGTCGGGTACATAGTCGGTGAGGGACTTACCGACGCGGCTAACACGGGAACATCTGACAACGAAAGTGAGGATAAGTAAAATGGGAACAGACGAAAAAATCATTATTAACGGTGAGGAAATATCGGCGGAGACGCTGGCGGAACTGAGCGACGGAAAGGGTGAGGAATAATGGCGTACACGAATAGCCTTCTTGTGGTTTACACAAAATTAAGTCCGAATCATTCAGGAACCAGAACGCATGGAATTGACACTATAAGTATCCACTGCATGGCGGGCGATTGCTCGATTGAAACCTGCGGTGAGATTTTCGCGGCGGCTTCTCAGCAGGCTTCCTCGAACTATGGGATAGGCTCTGACGGTCGAATCGCGATGTATGTCGAGGAGAAAAACCGTTCTTGGTGTACCTCGTCGGCTTCAAACGACCACAGAGCCGTAACGGTAGAGGTAGCCAATGACGGTGACGAAAGCACAGGCTGGCACATTTCCGATAAGGCGTATGCTGCTTTGATCGACCTTTGTGCGGATATCTGTAAGCGCAACGGCATAAAGGAACTGAAATGGCAGGGCGACAAGTCGCTTATAGGACAGGTGGACAAGCAGAATATGACGGTTCACCGCTGGTTCGCGAACAAGAGCTGCCCCGGTGATTATCTGTACGGTCTGCATGGGCAGATCGCGCGGGAAGTCAACGCGAGACTGAACGGAGCGGTTTCCCCCGACGTTCTGTACCGCGTCCAGACAGGAGTCTTTTCCGTTAAGGAGAATGCCGAGGCTCAGCTCGCAAAGGTCAAGGCGGCAGGATTCGACGCGTTTGTAACACAGGCTGGCGGCTTGTACAAAATCCAGGTGGGAGCGTTCGGAGTAAGAGCAAACGCCGAAGCTATGGCGGCAAAGCTGGAGGCAGCAGGATTCAGCACCTACATAACCACGAATGGCGCAGGCTCCGCAGCAGCTTCAAATGCCTATGAAGCGGGAACAAAGCTCACGCTGTCCAATGTGGGGCTGTATGCTTCGTCCACCGCCAAAACTGCGACTTGCTTCGTCACGGGAGATTACTTCCTCTATGACGGCATTGAGATCGACGGCATGCTCCGTATCTGCCCTAAGTCTGCAAACGTTGAAAAGCTGCCTATTTCGGAGAATGTCACCGGCTGGATCAGGGCTTCGGATATAAAGTAGTTCTATAAGGTTTACCGCCCTCGGGGATTTCCTCGGGGGCGGGTTTTGCGTTTGTGGAGCTATTGAACTTAAACTATCAGTACAAGTAAGTTATACTGTTGGTTAATTGACATTTTGCTTTGGGTGTGGTATAATTAAACAAAATGCAAGGGAGCGTCCGTATGGAAAAGACTATCATCAAATGGCAAACCGTTAATACTCGAAAGAAAAATAAGAATTATCCGGAGGTCGGGCGTATTATCGTTTATAAACTAAAATACAAATTTGCCGACTTGGGTAAAAATGAACAAATTATGACAAGTGTTGTTCGTGATGGGATATCTCATCCGAATGTCGATGATGGTCCTTATGGGGGGTCAATCTTAAATGGATTTCAATGGTGTTATCTGGAAGATATAGAGAATATACAGGAATGATGTGTATTATAGAAATAAGCGCCTTGAAACTGTGGGGGTATGATTACGTTGTCATAAGGCATAGACAATTGAGATTACAACTAAAAGGTATAATAAAGTGGCTGCTTGGAGACGGGCAGCCGTTTTTGGTATAAAAAAAATTCCCCGAGCTGCAAAGCTCGGGGAGAGTGATCATTCGACTTTATGTAGCTCAAAACCTCCGCGACTCTTGGATGTTTTATTTTTGTTTGGAACATAGACAAAAATATCCGATATGTCGCAGTTAAGTGCCTCACATATCCGGTCGATATAATCAAGGTTGACGCGCTCACAAAGATCGTTATACAACTCACTAATGGTGTTGGGTCTAATACCTGTGGCACGTGCAAGGTCTGCTTGCGACCAACGAAGCTCGCCCAGCTTCGTTGATAGTGTAATCTTAATCATCAGCATAGCGCTCCTTTAGATACATTTTACCATTTGTTTGAGATAATGTTTTACTTTGTTAGATTATATCGCTATGGGTTATGGAACAGATGAATTGTAGGGGTGTCTGAGCGATATGAAGAAGGGTATAGCTATATAGTCATACCCTTTGGTGAAAATCAACAAAATTGTTGAAAAAAATTGTGATAGATTTTTTAAGCATTTCGAGGTTCAAATCAGTTTCTGCTTCTAACTTTGCATACATTTTGCATACATTTTTTACGGAATTTAGGCTGATTTTGAACAAATTAGCCGACTTTTTCCACAAATTACAGAGAAACAAAAAACCTGCCAAAGTGCATTATAAAGCACCTTGACAGGTTTTTTGTTTTGGCACGCCAGGAGGGATTCGAACCCCCGACCCTCTGGTTCGTAGCCAGATACTCTATCCAGCTGAGCTACTGGCGCAAAGAATAATTTAATTATCATTTTCTAACCGTAAATATTATATCACACAAGAGTAATTTTGTCAATAGGTTTTTGTAAAAAACTTGTTTAAAAAGTTTTATAGTAAATGCATAAGGTATGGAGAGCAGTGGCAGAGAGTGCTTAGAGGTAGTCTCATGCACATTTATTTTTTTGAACTGTTCCTGATAGTGTGGTTGTTACCTTTTTGTCATAATTTGTATGCTAATAATATTTTTGTCTGATTATATATCAACCTCATTACGGTTTTATGCAATAAGGCGCTAATGTGAGGCAGGACAATACAATCAAAAAAATTTGTTTGGCTAAAGCCCATTTTTGAGAGGTTTTAATACAAACTGAATACCACTATGCAGTAACAAACATTATCTTGTTCTTAGGAGCGCACTATGAAACGAGTGGGTCAACAACCCGCTGCACCCTGCGAATGCATATAAGTTTGAAGTGCTAAAGGAAGTTGTAACTCGCAAAGTCACGGATTTATGGTCAGGCTCAAATTTCATGTGCCGAAAATGCGCGGCAAATAGACCTTTTTTATAATCTAAAGCGGACGGTTGATTCCGTCCGCTGATTTTTATTCAAGCTCGAATGCGCCTGTGTACAGCTTGTAGTACTGCCCCTTTTCAGCAATGAGCTTTTCGTGGTTTCCGCGCTCGATGATCCGCCCGTGATCAAGCACCATGATAACATCGGAATTCTTGACCGTTGACAGCCTGTGGGCTATAACGAACACCGTGCGTCCCTCCATAAGAGCGTCCATGCCGCGCTGAACTATCTCCTCTGTGTGGGTATCGATGGAAGATGTCGCCTCGTCCAGTATCATAACGGGCGGGTCGGCTACCGCGGCGCGGGCAATGGATATCAGCTGGCGCTGTCCTTGGGACAATCCGCTTCCGTCGCCGCTCAATATCGTGTTGTAGCCATCCGGCAGCATTCTGATAAATCCGTCCGCGTTGGCAAGCTTAGCTGCCGCAATACACTCTTCGTCCGTAGCGTCGGGTTTGCCGTATCGAAGATTGTCCATGACAGTGCCCGTGAACAGGTTCACATCCTGAAGCACCACCCCGAGGGAGCGCCGAAGATCGTCTTTCTTTATCTTATTTATATTTATTCCGTCATAACGTATCTTACCGTCCGCGATATCGTAAAAGCGGTTGATAAGATTTGTTATTGTGGTCTTTCCCGCGCCCGTCGCGCCTACAAAAGCCACTTTCTGTCCCGGCTGGGCGTATACATCGATATTGTGCAGTACGGTCTTGTCGGGTGTATATCCGAAATCCACATCGTCCAGCACTATATCTCCCTTAAGCTCGGTATAAGTTACGGAACCGTCCGCGGTGTGCGGGTGTTTCCATGCCCAGAGATGGGTGCGCTCGGGAGTTTCGGTAAGCTGACCGTTTTCGTATTTCGCGTTTACAAGAGTAACATATCCGTCGTCGGTTTCGGATTTTTCATCGAGCAGCGTGAAAATACGCTCCGCACCCGCCATAGCCATAGCCACCGAGTTGAGCTGCTGCGACACCTGCCCGATAGGTCCTATGAAGCTTCTCGACAGTTGCAGGAAGGACGCTACCGCTCCGAGCGTAAGCACTCCCACGGAAAAGCATGAAATATTCATCACTCCGTTTATGGTAAGAATGCCGCCCACAACTGCGATAATAACGTACAGCACATAGCCCATGCAGTTGTTTACGGGCATGAGTACGTTTGCGTAGGCATTGGCAAGGCAGTTGTCCTCGCTGAGATTAACATTTTTTTCGTCAAAGCCCACCTTTGCCTTCTCCTCATGACAAAACACCTTAACGACGCGCTGACCGTTTATCATTTCCTCAATATAACCGTTTATATCGCCAAGAGATTTTTGCTGGCGCATGAAGTATGTACCGGAGCGCGCCGCGATCTTTCCCGTGGTAAAGAACATTACCACCAGAAACGCCACCACTATGAGCGTCAGCCAGAGCGATATGCTGAGCATGGAAGCGAAAACCGAAACGATGGTGACCAGCGACGAGAGCACCTGCGGCAGCGTCTGGGATATCATCTGGCGAAGCGCATCGGTATCGTTGGTGTAGTAGCTCATTACGTCGCCGTGGGTGTGGGTATCGAAGTATTTTATAGGCAGCGTCTGCATATGACCGAACATTTCGTCGCGGATATTTTTAAGCATTCCCTGAGATACGTTTGCCATAAGACGGTTGTAGCAAAGTGTGCATACAATTCCCACAAGGAATATTGCTACCATTCCCGTGATCGCCGACAGCAGCCCGGAAAAATCAGGATTTTCCACGCCTATAAGCGGCATTATATAATCATCTATAAGCGTTTTGATAAACAGCGAGGAAGCCACGCTCGCCACGCTGCTGAGCACAATGCTCACCGCCACAAAGACAAGCTGAACCTTAAAAGGCTTCATATATCCGAAAATACGTCCCATTACCCGACCATTCAGCTTAAAGGCGGGCTTTTTGCGCATATGCGCCGGTTCCTGTCCGACAGGCTCTTTTTTCTTGTTTATTTCATTCATCTTCCTGTCCTCCTCTCGTCTGCGAATCGTACACCTCGCGGTATGTGGGATTGTTTTTGTACAGCTCCTCATGAGTTCCCACATCGTCTATCAAGCCGTCCTTAAGTATGATTATCTTATCCGCATCGCAGATACTGGAAACGCGCTGCGCGATAATTATCTTGGTGGTGTCGGGAATTTCTTCCCTGAAAGCGCGCCGTATGATCGCGTCGGTTTTGGTATCAACAGCGCTGGTGGAATCGTCGAGTATAAGTATGCGAGGCTTTTTCAGCAACGCTCTGGCAATGCAGAGCCTTTGCTTCTGACCGCCGGAAACGTTTGAGCCGCCCTGTTCTATATATGTATCATACTTATCGGGGAACGCCTGGACAAACTCGTCCGCGCAGGCAAGCCCGCACACACGCTCAATTTCCTCGTCGGTGGCGTTCTCGTCGCCCCAGCGCAGGTTTTCCTTGATAGTTCCCGAGAAAAGCACGTTCTTTTGCAGCACCATCGCCACATTATTGCGCAGCACCTCCAGATTATACTCGCGGACGTTCCTGCCGCCGACCAGCACCTCGCCCTCGGTGGCATCGTAAAGCCGCGGTATAAGCTGCACAAGCGTGGATTTTGAAGAACCCGTGCCGCCGAGTATCCCGACGGTCTCTCCCGATTTAATGGTGAGGTTGACGCCTTGCAGCGCGTTCTTTTCCGCTTTTTCGGAATATCTGAAGGATACGTTTCTGAACTCGATGGAGCCGTCCGCGACCTCCGTGATATTCTCCTCGCCGTCAACTATATCCGATTTTTCGTTGAGTACCTCAACTACGCGCTTTGCGCTTGCCTGAGCCATTGTCAGCATAACGAAGATCATTGAGAGCATCATCAGGCTGAAAAGTATCTGCATGGCATAGGTGAACATGGACATCAGTTCGCCCGTTGTAAGACCGAACGCGGGGTCGTTGCCGCCGGCCACTATTGAATTTGCTCCCAGCCACGAAATAAGTATCATGCAGGTATAAACCGCTATCTGCATTGCGGGCGCGTTGAACGCCACGGTTTTCTCCGCCTTGGTGAAATCCTTGAAAATGCTCTGGGATATCTTGCCGAATTTGCCTATCTCATGCTTTTCGCGCACAAAGCTCTTTACAACGCGTATGCCGCGGAGATTTTCCTCCACCACCTCGTTAAGATGGTCATAGGTGTTGAAAACGCGGTTGAACATAGGGTACGCCAGTTTGATGATTATTCCGAGAATTATCGCTAAGAACGGTATCGCCGCCACGAAAATAAGCGACAGCTGCATATCAATGTTAAACGCGCATATAAACGCGAAAACAAGCATAGCGGGCGCTCTGAACGCTATTCTCGTCATCATCTGGAAACCCATCTGCACGTTTGTAACGTCGGTGGTGAGCCTTGTTACAAGGCTTGCGGGCGAAAATTTGTCAATATTCGCAAAGGAAAAGTGCTGTATATTGTAATACATATCCTGCCGCACGTTCTGCGAGAAATAGGAACTTGCGCGCGAGGCGGTGTACCCCGCAACCGCGCCGAAAAGCAGCGCAAGCGCCGTAAGGCATATAAGATATATACCATACCTTATTACCTCGTTCATATTTCCCATTATTATTCCCTTGTCGATAAGCCCCGCCATCGCCAAAGGAATGATTACCTCCAGCGCCGTTTCGCAAAGCACGAAGATCGGCGTGAGTATCGCGCAGGTTTTCGCCTGTCTTATACAGGCGGCCAGTCTTTTGATCATCACAAATCAACTCCTTATTTAAATCTG
>CAJULF010000042.1 GCA_910587135.1 uncultured Oscillospiraceae bacterium | reverse complement strand
ATCAGGCGCTTGAAGCGCCTGTGCAAACCACGCGTTTCACGCGTGGTTATGATTTGAAATTTAATGCGGCGACATTGCGCGGCAAATAGGCTTTTTCTACAGACTGGGATGCACGATTTCATATCGTGCATTCAGTCTGTATATAAAGGTTGACCTAAGGCTAATTATTTAAAAAAATTTCAAAATTTCCGCTAATCATACTCCGCTTCACTTCGTTCCGCTACGCATGCTTAGCGGAAACCGCGCGCGTTTGCGAACGCAAACGCGCGACTTTTTGAAATTTAATGCGCCGACATTGCGTGGCAAATAGGCTTTTTCTACAGACTGGATGCACGATTTCATATCGTGCATTTTTTATCGTTCGCGCATATTTATGTTTTGAAAGTAATTTTTTCCTCTATTCCCCTTGCATTTTTCATTGCAATGTGTTAAAATATAATTTAGGCAAACAAAAGCAGGCGGATTATGTGTTCGCGTTCGGCAGAGAAAAGCTCTTCGGGAGTTCGCGGTGTCAAATTGCGGGAAAATTTGCTGCCGAATCAATGATAAAGAAGGCGTTTGAAGCAAAAAACAGACAAACGCGGAAGAGGTTTTGCAATGGACATCAAGGAAGAAGCTCTAAAAAAGCATTATGAGTGGCAGGGTAAGCTGGAGGTGGTTTCCCGTGCGAAAATCGAAACAAAAGAAGATTTGTCGCTGGCATATACTCCGGGAGTGGCGCAGCCCTGTCTTGAAATAGCGGAGAACCCCGAGCTTTCCTATAAGCTGACAAGGCGGGGAAATCTTGTTGCGGTAATAACGGACGGCACGGCGGTGCTGGGTCTTGGCGATATCGGAGGACTGGCGGGTATGCCGGTTATGGAGGGCAAGTGCTGCCTGTTCAAGGAGTTCGGCGGGGTGGATGCTGTCCCGCTTTGTATAAAAAGCAAGGATCCCGACGAAATAGTGCGCACTGTTGAGCTTATCTCCGACAGCTTCGGCGGGATAAATCTTGAGGATATCTCCGCGCCGCGCTGCTTTGAGATAGAAGCGCGTCTGAAGGAGCGGCTGGATATTCCGGTATTTCATGACGATCAGCACGGAACAGCTATCGTGGTGGGAGCAGCAATGCTGAACGCGGTAAAGCTGGCGGGGAAAAAGCTGTCCGAAATTACGGTCGTGATAAACGGCGCGGGCTCGGCGGGAATAGCTATCGGAAAATTCCTGCTGAAGCTGGGCGTAGGCAATCTGATTATGGTTGATGTAGGCGGAATAATCAATCGCGGCGAAGCGTATGAAAATCCCGCGCACGCGGAAATCTCAAAAATAACCAATAAGGATAACATAAAGGGGACACTGACGGACGCAATGAAAGGCGCGGACGCTTTCGTGGGAGTTTCAAGACCGAACCTTGTATCTCCAGATATGGTCAGATCCATGGCGGATAAGCCCATATTGTTCCCGATGGCTAACCCCAATCCCGAGATAACCTACGATCTGGCTAAGGAGTCCGGCGCGTTCGTTGTGGGCACGGGCAGAAGCGATTATCCCAATCAGATAAATAACGTGCTGGTTTTCCCGGGAGTGTTCAAGGGAGCGTTGAGTGTCCATGCAAGGCAGATAACCGAGGAAATGAAGCTGGCGGCCGCAAGGGCTATAGCGGCGCTTGTCACGGAGGATAAGCTCTCGCAGGATTATATTATTCCCAGCGCGCTTGATAAATCAGTGGCTGAGGCAGTTGCAAAGGCGGTCGCGGAGCAGTGGGAAAAGGACAACGGATAATGAGCGGTGAGGTTAATGATACGCTTATGGTTGATAATCGCCGCAAAAGTTAAAATTAAACCATTTGACTTTATGTCAGAAATACGAAGTTGAATCCTCTTGCGGAAAAAGACTATATGCCACGCAATGTCGGCACATAAATGCTTTTAAAATAATCAGCTTCCGTTCACTCTTTAATACAGACTGACTTTGCAAGGCGAAAATTTGTCGCGGGGATAATGTGGTTTTAAGCGCCGCAAAACGGAGTGGTGCGAAAAATTCTTTTAAACAAGGAGAGAAAATATGAAGTATGAATTTAATCCGCGGGGCGTGTGCTCCCGCAAGATGATCCTTGAGATTGAGGATGGAGTGATAAGGGACTTGAAAGTGGAGGGCGGCTGCAGCGGTAATTTGCAGGGAATCTCCGCGCTGGTAAAGGGAATGAAGGTTGAGGATGTCATCGGGAAGCTATCGGGAATCCGCTGCGGATCAAAGCCCACATCGTGCCCCGCGCAGCTTGCCGAAGGTCTGGCGAAATTAAAAACGGATAACGCCGACTGATCGATTTGCGCGAAATATAACAGACATAAGGAGAGCGGTAAAACCGCTGTAGATCATGAAAATATCATCATTTTTCAAGCAGGGCAGACCTGTGTTTTCTTTTGAAATTTTCCCGCCGAAAAAAAATGGGTCGATAGAAGCGGTGTATAAAACACTGGACGAGCTGACGGATTTAAAGCCGGATTTTATCAGCGTAACCTATAACGCGGGAGGAGCGTCCTCCGCGGGAGGCTGTCCCGAAGGCTGCTCGACAAGGGAAATAGTATGCATAATCAAGGAGAAGTACCATACGGAATCCATTGCGCACCTAACCTGCGTAAACTCTACGCGGGAGGATATTGACAGGATAATCGGGGAGTTTGAGCGTTACGGCGTGGAGAACGTACTGGCGCTGCGCGGGGATATCAGCCCCGATATCCCTCCGAAAGAGGACTTCCATCACGCAAGCGAGCTTATTTCATATATGAAGCGGCGGAGCGGTCTGAGCTTCTCCGGCGCTTGCTATCCCGAGGGTCATACCGAGTCGAACAGCCTCGATGAGGATATTGAGAATCTGAAAAAGAAGGTGGACGCGGGTGCGGAGCACCTGATGAGTCAATTGTTTTTCGATAACGGTCATTTTTATGAGTTTCTGGAAAAGGCGAGAGCGGCGGGAATAAACGTTCCGATCGAAGCGGGAATAATGCCCTGCGTCAACGCGAACCAGATACAGCGCATGGTTACAATGTGCGGGGCAAGTCTGCCGACAAAGTTCACAAAGATGATGGCAAGGTTTGAAAACAGTCCCGAAGCCATGCGGGACGCGGGAATCGCCTACGCGATAGACCAGATAATAGACCTTGCGGCGAACGGCGTGGACGGTATCCACCTCTACACCATGAATAATCCCTATGTGGCGAAAAAAATCAGTAAAAGCGTTGAGAGCGTTTTATTGGGTTAGTAAATTAAAGTAGGTATAGTATGATCAGTCAGATTGCAGCAATAAACCGTTCCGAAGCGCTAAGATATATGGGCTATAACGGTGAGCCGGACGAGCGGATATCCGCACAGATCGGAGAGTGCGAAAAGGCGCTGCTGAAAGAAGCGCGCCCACAGTTTGTGTGGAGGATATTTGAGCTTACGAGGGTGGAGAATACTCTGGCACTGAACGGGTGCGATTTTACCCTCGAGGGCAGGGATATCGCGGAACACCTCCGCGGCTGCGATAAAGCTGCGATAATCTGCGCTACTCTCTCCGCGGATATGGACAGATTTCAGCGGCGTCTGGACGTGAGCGATTCCATGAAAGCGCTTGTTACGGACGCTCTGGCAAACGCGCTGATAGAACAGGTGGCAGAAGAAGCGCGCAGAGATATACTTGTCAATATGTCGGGATATTCCACTACCTTTTGTTACGGAGCGGGCTACGGGGATTTTCCGATAGAGACAGCCCAGCAGCTTATAGCAGCCGTAGACGCGGTAAGGAAGATTGGTGTGTGCTGCACAGCGACAAATATGCTTACTCCGCAGAAAACCATAGTGGGCGTTGTTGGGCTGTCCCGAGGTGAACTGGAGAAAAAGCGTAAAAGCTGCGAAGACTGTACAATGAAGTATACCTGTAAATTCAGGGAATACGGTTTAAGATGTAATTGAAAATACGCGGCGGAGAATATTCCGCCGCGTTGTTTTAGTTTAGACGAACAAAATAATCAAGAAGTCAAAGGCGCTGAAAGCCAAAATTCAATGTTCGCTCACGCATGAATTTCCCGCAATCCGCCGTGAAAGCGCAGCGAAGCGGAGCTTTTACGGCGAGATAGCGCAAACAACGCGCAGCGTTGTTTGAAGCGGTGCGGGAAATTCTTTTTAATAATTCCAATTTAGGTCAACATATCTTAAAAGCATATTAGCCCGGAGCCACCTTTAAATCAAGATTCAAACCGCTCAAAGCAACACAGTTTAGCAGCATAAATTGTTGTTTTCCAACAGGTGCAGGCGCTGCACAACCGATGAACTCCATTTTTCACGCAAAGCCTATCCTTCGCATATATTATCGGTAGGCGGTGTATGATCCGCTGATCCGGCAGACATTTTTAAGGCTTGGATTTTTGCATGGCATGATCCGAGTCAGCACCGCGCAGTTTGCGCGGCACTGCTAAAAACTCGAAAGGAGAGTGCTCTCTTATGTGAGCATGACAGCGATATGAACAATTTGATTATAGATATGAAATCTCTTACTCAGGCGGAGAAAGCGAAGGCGTTTCTGGCAAAGAAAAATATCCCCAGCGTGGTGGAACGCAGCTTCGGAAGTTCAAGCTCGGGCTGCGGATTTGTGCTGCGTATCCTCGGCGGTGCGGAGACAAGCAGGGGAGAGGTTTGCGCCCTGCTTAAAATGGTCGGGGTAAATTGTGATATATCTCGATAACGCGGCAACTACCTATCCTAAGCCGCTGCAGGTGTACAGAGCGTGGCAGAGGGCTATGGGCGCTTACGGAGCAAACCCCGGGCGCTCCGGTCACAAATTTTCCGTGGACAGTGCTGCGGCAGTTTTCGAAAGCAGAGCGAAATGCGCGGAGCTTTTCGGGGCTGAACCGGAAAATACCGTCTTTACACTGAATTGTACACATGGGCTGAATATGGCGATAAAGGGCGTTGCGCGCAGAGGCGCTCATTATGTGGTGAGCGATCTGGAGCACAATGCGGTAATCCGCCCCGTACATGCGGCGGCGGAGCAGTATGGCGGCAGCTACACAATATTCGAAACCTCCGATGACGAGGAAGAAACGCTCTGGAACGCGGAGCGGGCAATAAGTCCCGATACGGTTGCGCTGGTGTGTACGGCGGCAAGCAACGTCATAGGTCTGCGAACACCGATAAAGGAGCTTGCGTCGCTGTGCATACGAAAAAGCGGACGCCGCTCCAATGGAATATGCTTTATTGTGGACGCGGCGCAGGGCGCCGGAACACTTCCGCTGAAAATGTCGGACGGTATAAATATTCTGTGCGCCGCGGGGCATAAGGGTCTTTACGGACCTATGGGAACAGGTCTGATGATAACGGACGGCAGTTTTCCGCTGAAAACCATAATCGAGGGCGGCACGGGCAGCGCTTCGGAAAGCCTTGTTCAGCCCGAATTTATGCCCGACCGCTTTGAAAGCGGAACTATAAATACCGCGGGAGTGATAGCTCTCGGCGCGGGAGTGGATTTTATAATGCGCCGCGACCGCAGGCAGTCCGCGGGAATGGCAGGTATATTGTCGCATGAGCTGGCACTGTGCAAAAGATTTTGTGCGGGAGTCAGAGGTATGAGCGGGGTCACTCTTTACAATGATATAACCCCTGAGAATGAAGAGCGCTACGCGCCCGTGGTGTCTTTCAATATTGACGGAATGCCCTCGGTGCAGACGGCAGCCTTTTTGAGCGATAAGGGAATATATATGCGCGGAGGATTGCACTGTGCACCTCTTGCCCACAAAAAAATAGGAACGCTGGACGGCGGAACGGTGAGGTTTTCCCCCTCGGTATTCACTTCGTCGGGCGAGGTGGACGCGGTGATCAGGATTCTGGCGGGAATAAAACAGTAAAAACTCAGGTAAATTTTGTATCTTGTTACGGTATATATGTTTTCATATTGACTTTACGGTAATTTTGTGGTATTATTATATAAATAATTCCGACCGAAAGGAATCAAGCTATGGACGCTATTGTATATGAGAGCAATACCGGATTTACGGAGCGCTACGCGAATCTTCTCGCGGAAAAGCTAAACAAGCCCGCTTATTCCGCAAAGGAGGCTGCCTCAAGGCTGGAAAAGGGAGCGGAGGTAATATACCTGGGCTGGGTCATGGCAAATCAGGTATGCGGACTTAAAAAAGCCGCCCGCCGATGGAACGTAAAGGCGGCGGGCGCCGTGGGACTGTATCCGGTGTCCGAGGCTAATACCAATGTTCTTATAGCCAAAAACAAGCCCGATTTTCCGCTTTTCTACCTGCGCGGCGGGCTGGATTATTCAAAATTGAAGGGCATGAAGAAAAAGCTCATTTTAATGATAAGAGATAACCTAATTCGTGAGAATGATCCCCAAAACGAGGATTTCATAAAGACCCTGACCAATGGCGGCTGCTTCGTTTCGGAGGAAAATCTGACTGCCTTGCTGGCATTTGCGCTGATGCTCTGAAAAATCGGGAACGGGTATCGTTACCGATTAAGCCTGTGTATAAAGGTTGACCTAAGGCTAATTATTTGAAAAATTTCAAAATTTCCGCAATCACGCGCCGTTCGCTACGCTCTCTCCGCGCGATTGCGGAAACCGGTCATAATTTGCCTTGCAAATTATGACACTTTTTGAAATTTAATAAGCCGACTTTGCGTGGCAATTAAGCTTTTTATACGGGCTGACCTAAGGCTAATTATTTGAAAAATTTCAAAATTTCCGTAATCACTCGCCGTTCGCTACGCTCACTCCGCGCGATTGCGGAAACCGGTCATAACTTGCCTTGCAAATTATGACACTTTTTGAAATTTGATGCGCCAACTTTACATGGCAATTAAGCTTTTTATACGGGCTTTATCGGGAACGTGTTTGCTTCCCGATATTTTTTTGTTTTTGAAAACGCATATAAATTTAAAGAAACATTAAAAGCAGCAGCGCGACAGTATAACCTGCCAAGCCCAAAATCAGCTTTGCGGCAAGCCCTACCGCTCTTTCGCCGTGTAAAACGGTATTGCTTTTGGCGGGGAATTTTTGCATTATAAGCGCCGCTGAGTTCAGTATTACCGCCGAAAACACAGGCGGTAATACTATAAGCGATATCAGAAAACTCCCCAATCCCCACAGATTTATTATCGAATCCTTGGGAGGCTTTGGCAGGGACAGATCACGGCATACCTCGACAATAACAATTATCAGAAGCAGCGCACAGATTATCCATGTGCCTATGATGCCGTCTTTTTTGCCTGATTTTTTTGAGAGGACTTTTCCCGCCGCTTCCCCTATCCAAATAAAAAGGGCGCACAGAAGCCAGCACACAAGTAAACCGCACGCTAAAGCGGGGTATGCCGCAAAAACCATTATCACCGCGCACGGGATAGCACACAGCATAGTAACGCTGCCGACCGACAATCTGTTTTCCATATCATACCTCCATGATTTTTTGTGCCGTTTGACGATATCGCACCGACTGTGCTTCAATAACGGTGCTCTCGCCGTTATGCGGTTAACATACGGTTCAAGGTTTGTCCCAATCGTCGGGGATAAGGTCTATCATGCCGTATCTTCTAAGGAAAAATTTTCCGTCCTTATACTCAAACTCCGCGTCAAATTGATTATTTTCGTTGGTAGCCCAGTAAACGAGAGTGACCCTATCGGGTTTTTCAATATATACCGGTGCCAATATGAATGAAAACGCTTCATCTTTAGCGCCCCTTACCATGCACCTGTTAAAGTCATATCTCAGAATGCCCCGTGGTGACGGCAGCTTTGCAAGACCGAGGGGCTTATCGTTGAACCGCATGGTATAGTGGAATCTCTGAACCGTATTGTCCATTTCGCAGATATGCTTTGCGACAGTCACGATAAACGGCTTGATTTTTTCAAAGTATTCACAGCAGTCCTCCATGTCCACCCAGATATCGTAATCCTCTTCACGCGAAATATATACCGATTTGTCATGTTCCATCACAAGGCGGTCGGGGTCGGTTATAAATTTTGAGATATCACCGTATCGGTCGTACATAATAATTCCTCCGTTATTTGTTTTTATATAATGTTTTTCGGCTTTATTCCTTTGTCACATTTAAGCCTGAAGATAAACCACACGATATCCGCAAGTATTATCGCGATATGCAGGGCGATAAAAACGCGGTTTACGGTTATTGATTTTTCTATGTAAGAGAGATTAAGCTCCGCATTGCTTTCAAGCATGCCTGTTCTGTTTATCAGCCCGCGGACCGCGTTCGCCTGCGGCAGGAATATAAGCAGATTGTCAATGAAATTTACTTTGTAAATGCGGTTCAGTATCATACCAATGATGAGCGTAAGACATATTTCCGAAACGATGAAAATTATTTCAAGGGCGTATTGCTGCCATTCAACGCGTTTAAACAGCCTGAAAACAACAGCAAGCGCCATACATACGCTCAATACGATAACGGGCGGCAAAAAGGGTTTGAATTTAAGCCGCCTGAGCCTTTGCTGCGGTGACGATGGACTTGTTGAACGATTCCTGCGCTTTATAACGGCACTGATGACATTCGCGATAACGGCGGCGATTACCGGAGCGCCTATCCCCAACGAGGCGAATACAGACGCCAAACCTCTTAAGTTTATAAATCCTCCTGTCGGAGCGCTCAACAGGTCAATGCATATCGCAATCAGCATAAATACAAGCAGGACAGCGCAAGCTATCCCCGCGCCGACATTTCCGCCGTAACGGTTTCGCTGCTTTTTACCGACGGCGTTTCCGATAATCTCGCCCGCGCATATTACCGCGGAGCAGATAAGCCACGCGGCGAACAGCCGCATTACAATAAATTCGTCAATAATCGTACCCATAACCGCCGCTCCGAGAAAAGCGCAGCAGGCGGTTGAAATTCCTGTCCAAGGTATTTTATTCATAAATTTTCCCTCATAAACCATTTTTTAAATTATATCATAAATCGTCTTGTTTTGTCAATAATAGAACCAAAATGTATGGAAGATGTAAGAAACAGCAGCAGGCGGCGCGCAGCTTATATCTCTTTTTGGAAGAAGCCCAAATGCCACGCAATGCCGTCGCATTAAATTTCAAAAAGTGCGCATTTGCCATTCGGCAAATGCGCATGGTTTCCGCAGTCGCGCAGAGCGAAGTGGAGAGTGAGTGCGGAAATTTTGAAAATTTTTTAAATAATCCGCTTCAGGTCAACCTTTATATACAGTCAGATATCTTGCTTTATACATTTAAAAGGCGGTGGTGTTTTGAAAAAATTTTTTGAGGGAAGCCTGTGCGGCTTTCTTAACGGATTTTTCGGCTCGGGAGGCGGCGTGCTCGCCGTGCCGATACTGGAACGCGAGGGTTGTTCGGCGCAGGAGGCTCACGCAAGCTCGGTGGCGCTGATATTTGTGCTGAGCCTTGTAACGGCGGTGTTTTACGGGTTTTCGGGCAATCTTGACTTCGGAGCGGCATGGGAATATATTCCATGGGGAGCGGGCGGAGCGCTGGCGGGAGCGTTCTTCCTGAAAAAAATCAAGGCGCGGTGGCTTCACAGGCTTTTCGGGGCTGTAATAGTCGCGGCGGCGCTAAGGACGCTGTTTATATGACGGAAGCGATAGTAGGGTTTCTGACGGGGGTGCTCGCCTCAATGGGCTTGGGAGGAGGCTTTATACTGGTGGTGTGGCTGACGCTGTTCGCGGGTATGGAGCAGCGGGCGGCTCAGGGGATAAATGTGCTGTTCTTCCTGCCGATAGCGCTTATCGCCCTGATAATGCACCTTAAAAGCGGTCTGGTAAACAAGGCACTCGTGAAAAAATGTATTCTCGGGGGAATTATCGGCGCGGTTCTGGGAACGGTAGGCTCTCAGATAATAGCTAACGATATGCTGAGAAAGCTCTATGCGCTGTTTTTGCTGGCGTTCGGGCTAAGGGAACTGTTCTCAAAAAAACGCGAAGACGAGGACAATAACGGAAAGCGGGTGCGCGAATCCGAAAATATGTGAAGTTTACAGAGTATGGCAAAATCCGACTTAGAGCCTGTTTTTAAGGCAACACCGCACAAGCTTTGTGTGGTCAGCTTGTAGAAAAAGCCTATTTGCCGCGCAATGTCGGCGGATTAAATTTCAAAAAGCACACATTTGCCAAATGGCAAATGTGTTCGGTTTCCGTTAGGCATGCGGAGTGAAGCGTAGCGCAACGGAGTATGACTAACGGAAATTTTGAAATTTTTTTAAATAATCCGCTTTAGGTCAACCTTTTATATACAGTCTGACCGCACAAGTTTTGTGCTGTGTTGCCAAAAATATGTGCGCGGATTATCGGGAATATTTGTCGTCTGACAAGGCGAAAATTCGCAGTCAGCGGCAAAATATGCCGAAAGGACAGCAGCAATATCCTGCGAATACAGGTTCTTCAAAAAAAGCTTAAAAAAGTATTTGAAATTTCAAGAAAAATATGATATAATATAAAATGAGTATTTGTGTGGAAAAAATATCCGCAAAAAAGAAAAAAATGTAAGCTTTTCCGCATAAAACCTGTCCTTTTAGAAATAATATGAAGCAGAGGCAGGAAATAAGACCCTTATGGCGCAGTCTTGTTTCTGTCTTTCAAACATCTAAAAGGGGTTAATGTTATGAGCGAAGAGACCAGGAACGAAGCTCCGTTTACCGAGGAGCAGAATCAACAGATCATTGATACGGGCATAATCGCAGCCTGCAACGCGCCGCACAATATCCACTGCCTTACTATTATAGGTCAGATTGAGGGGCATTATATACTGCCGCCGCAGAACAAGACCACCAAGTATGAGCACATCATTCCCGCGCTGGTGGCTATCGAGGAGGACAGCACCATTGAGGGACTGCTTATCGTGCTGAACACGGTGGGCGGCGATGTGGAGGCGGGGCTGGCTATATCTGAGCTTATCGCGGGAATGTCGAAACCTACGGTGTCCATAGTTGTTGGCGGGGGGCACTCCATCGGAGTTCCGCTGGCGGTGAGCGCCCGCACGAGCTTTATCGTACCCTCGGCTACAATGACTATACATCCCGTTCGCATGAACGGAATGGTGCTGGGGATACCGCAGACCCTATCTTATTTTGAGAAAATGCAGGAGCGGATAACGCGGTTTGTTACCGAGAACAGCAAAATGCCGCCGCAGCGCTTCAAGCAGCTTATGATGGAGCGCGACGAGCTGGTGATGGACGTAGGCTCGGTGCTGGACGGGGACGCGGCGGTGGAAGAGGGTCTGATCGACAGGCTGGGCGGGCTTTCCGACGCGGTAAAGTGTCTGTATGAGCTTATCGACGAGGATCAGGCAAAGCTGCGCGAGCTGCCTAAAAAGCGTGCGGGCAGACCTCCCAAGAAATCCGCTCAGAAGGTGTCCGCGAAAAGCACTCCAAAAAAATCCACTGCGAAGACTGCAGCAACAGCCGCACCGAAAAAGCGCGGCAGAAAGCCCAAAACCGAGGTCGCGGCGGCGGTGCGCAGGGCGCAGTCCCGACCGGAATACAACAAAGCGGATTGGAACGGGGAGCGATGATGTGATGATACACACGATAATAGGTCTTGAGGATATATTCGGGAAAGGCTACGGCGCGGGCGCTGACGAAATAGTCACGGAATGTGTGGGGAACGGTTTTGCGGAGTATTCCGTGACGGAGGGCAAAAAAACTTTGAAGAGCTTTTTTTCCACCGATCCCAGAGATTATCTTAATAATTGACGGTATAAATCGTAAGGCGGAGTCCTGTAACGCGGGCAAACCGCCTGTGCATGGAATTTCCGAAAGTGCCGCGTTTAGTTTTGCGCAGTTTGTTCAGTGTCCGTTTATGGGAAAATGCTGCAATTTGCGCAAAACCCGCGGAAATTTGAATTTTTAAAAAAATCTGCTTCAGATACACATATACAAATTGTCAATTTACATACGGGGGTAAATATGGATTACATAACGGTTATAATACAGGCGGTGGTTCAGGGGCTGACGGAGTTTCTCCCGGTTTCCAGCTCGGGGCATCTGTCTGTGGTTCAGCATATTACGGGGGTTGACGGCGAGGCGGCTCTGATATTGTCGATAGTGCTGCATCTCGGAACGCTGGCGGCGGTTTTTGCGGCGTTCTGGGGAACGATATGGGGAATGATAAAGGAGTTTTTCCTGACGATAGGCGATATTTTTACGGGAAAATTTTCATGGAGCGGCATGAACGGAACGCGGCGCATGATGTTTATGATAATCATCGCCACGCTTGTTCTCGTGCCGTTTATGCTGATAGAGGATTTTTTTACGGGCAAGCAGGGGGACGGGGATATCGTGTTCGAGGGCGCGGCATTCCTGTTTACGGCGCTGCTGCTGTTCCTCAGCGACAGGTGCTCGGACGGCGTTAAAACAGCGGAGGATATGACGATAAAGGACGCGCTTGCGGTAGGGTTGTTTCAGGTGGCAGCGCTGTTCCCCGGAGTTTCGCGCTCCGGCTCCACCACCGCGGGCGGACTGTTCTGCGGCTTCGATAAGCAGACTTCCGTCACGTTTGCGTTTATACTCGGCATTCCCGCCATTTTGGGCGGCAGCGTGCTGGAACTGGGCGACGCGCTCCATTCCGAAATGGAGCTGAATTGGGCTGCGCTGGGAATAGGATTTATTGTTTCGGCGATAGTAGGATTTATGGCGATAAAGCTGGTTTCATGGCTGCTGAAAAAGAACCGTTTTAAAATTTTCGGCGCATATACGCTGATAATAGGTCTGCTCTGCGTCGGCTTCGGGCTATGGGAGCATATTTCGGGCGAATCGCTGTTTTCGCTCATTAACGGGTAATATCAGGTTGAAGCAGCCAGTTTGCGGTCAACATACATATTAAGGGGAATTTTAAAATGGCAGAAAAGAAAAAAACAAGCAGCACGGGAAGATCCAAAAACTCCCGCTCGAAAAAGGCGGCGGAGCTGGAGGCTCAGCGCATACGGGAGGAGGCCCTCAAGCGCAGCCTTACACGCAGACGTATTGGCTCGGTGATATTGGCGGCGGTCGGCGTGGTCGTTGCGCTTATGGCGATAGTGCCCGGCGGAGAGGGAGAGGGCTGGCGGTATATCCACACGGCAGTCCTTGGACTTTTCGGAATCGGCGCTTACATAATCGGTCCGCTGATGGTTTACGCGGCGGTGATAATCGGCGCGAAAAAGCCGAAAAACGCCGTTATATTTACTATAGTGAAAATAACGCTGTTCCTGCTTATGGTGTGTGCGGCTCAGGAGATATTCTGTGGCGGAAGCTACAACTCCGACGAGAACAAAAATATTTTTGTAAATCTTTACAACGGCGGAAGCTCGTTCAAGGGCGGCGGCGTGTTCTCGATAATCCTCGGAGTTCCGCTGCTTCAGCTCGGGCAGTTCGGCGCGGCTGTCATAATTATTATAATAGCGCTGGTTTGTGTGTTCCTGATGACGAATTTGACGCTCGGAGAGCTTGGAGCGCTGATAGGCAGGCTGTTCCGCAATGCGGGGGAGAAGGCTAAGGAAAATCGCCGCCGCCGCGCTGAGGAATCCGAAATGGTTCGTGAGGAGTATGAGCGCCTTGACCGCGAGGAGAAAGAAAACAGGCAGTCCGCCGCGGCACAGAGGCGTATCCGTGCGGAGCTTGACGCGGAATACCGCAAAAAGTCCAAACTGAACGGTCTTAAGAACGTGGTGGAAAATGTGGACGAGGCGGAGGAGCTTCCCGAAGCCGCGCCCGAAGTTCCTGCTGCCGAACGCCCACGTGAGCCGAAAACGCCTCTGCCGAAAATTCCCGAGGCGGTGGACAACAAGGAGATACTGCAGGAGCAGGACGAGGACGACCGCGACTATCGGGACGCTCTGCGGCGCTACATGGAGAAGCGCCACCCCATCATGAAGGAAGATACATTGGAAGACCCCAACGCGGAAATAGCGCCGATTATAGACGCGCTGAACAAGTTTAACGAGGAGCACCCCAAAACCGCACGCGTTTCGAGGATAATCGACGCTCCGCGGGAGCAGATCACAACATCGGACGAGCCGCTGAGAGAAACGGAGGAAACCGATATTTCGGATTATGAGGAAGCGGAGCTGCCATTTGATTTGGAGGACATCATTACCGAAAGCAGACTCCAGAGCGAAGCTCCCGCTCCGCAGACGGCAAAGCCTGTACAGATCGCTCCCGCGCCGCCCTCGTTTAAACCCGCGAACGAGAGCGGAAATCGACAGATACAGCTTTCCGACGTGTATACTCTGCCGCCGATAAGCCTGCTCAATCCCGTTCAGAACAGAACTCCGCAGGCGGATATCGAGGCGGAGCTGCAAAATAACGCCAAAAAGCTGGTGGAAACGCTGAAGAGCTTCGGCGTGAGCACTACATATACGGGGGCGAGCCGCGGTCCGTCGGTCACGCGCTATGAGCTTCAGCCAGCGCCGGGGGTAAAGATAAGCAAGATAACCAATCTTGCGGACGATATCGCGCTCAATCTGGCTTCGAGCGGCGTCAGGATAGCGCCCGTGCCGAATAAGGCGGCGGTGGGTGTGGAGATACCCAATGACCACCGCGACACGGTGTATTTCCGTGAGCTGGTGGAGTCCCCCGACTTTAAACAGAGCTTTGACAAGAAGCTGGTTAGCGTGCTGGGAAAGGATATCAGCGGTAGCACCGTGACCTGCAACGTGTCCAAGATGCCGCACCTGCTTATCGCGGGCACTACAGGCTCGGGCAAGTCGGTGTGCGTAAACTCGATTATAATGAGTATTCTGATGAAGTCCACACCCAGGGACGTGAGGCTGATAATGGTCGACCCCAAGCAGGTTGAATTCATGATGTACAACGGCATTCCGCATCTGCTGATTCCTGTGGTCACAGACCCGAAAAAGGCGGCGGGAGCGCTGGCGTGGTCGGTAACGGAGATGGAGAACCGCTACACCATGTTCTCGGAGAACAACGTGCGCAATATCGACGGCTATAACGAGCTTGCTGAACAATCGGACGGCGAGCTGCCGCATATGCCGCATATTGTTATTTTTATAGATGAGCTTGCGGACTTGATGATGGCTTCTCCCAAGGACGTTGAGGACAGCATTGTGCGGCTTGCGCAGAAGGCGCGCGCGGCGGGAATGCATCTGGTCATAGCTACTCAGAAGCCCACCGTGCAGGTAGTCACGGGGCTTATCAAGGGTAACATCCCGAGCCGAATCGCGCTGATGGTAGCTTCGCAGATAGACAGCCGCGTTATACTGGACGCGAGCGGCGCTGAAAAGCTGCTGGGAAACGGCGATATGCTGTATATGCCCGTGGGGGTTCCCAAACCCATAAGGCTTCAGGGCTGCTATGTATCGGACAACGAGGTCGAGCGCGTTGTGGAATTTATCAAGCAGACCTTCTCCGCGGAATATGATGAAAGCATTATCGCGGAAATAGAGCGGCAGACGGAGATAGTAAGCTCGGGCGACAAGGGCGCTTCCGCGGAAGAAACCGAGGGCGACGAGGTGGACGACAAGCTGGAGGACGCGATAGAGTATGTGGTGACGGCAGGTCAGGCAAGCACCTCCGCGCTTCAGCGTAATCTGAAGCTGGGCTACGGCAGAGCCGCAAGACTTATAGATACTATGGAGAAGATGGGCATAGTGGGCGCATATGAGGGCGCAAAGCCCCGTCAGGTGCTTATGACAAGGCAGGAATGGTATGAGCGCAAAATGAATAAATAAGGATTGTAAAATTTGGCTTGAAACCGCTTGGTTGACACGTTTGTGCGGTGACGGGTTTGCGGCGGTCATGAAGCGGTTGG
The DNA here is from genome assembly GCA_910587135.1 of uncultured Oscillospiraceae bacterium. GTDB lineage: Bacteria > Bacillota > Clostridia > Oscillospirales > Ruminococcaceae > CAG-115. Next base: position 7,967 of record CAJULF010000042.1, on the reverse strand, counting down.
TGTCGTAAAAGGCTTTGTTGTAGCGATTGTAGCGCTTTGTTAAGACTGAAATCCTGAAAAACGGGTCTGTAAAATGGTTGTAAACCCGCATGGTTGACATGAATTTTCAAGTTTTTTAACGCTGTTTTTTCTCTGAGAGCTGTAAAAATGCCCACAAAAGTGCTCTGTTAAGCGGAATACGGGTGTTTAAGATCCAGACCAAAGCAACAAAAAAATAAGCGGAAAAGGCGCTGAAAGCAGACGAAAACCGAACGCCCGCGCATGAATTTCCCGCAATCCGCTGAAAAAGCGGAGTGAAACGGAGCTTTTTCGGCGGGATAGCGCAAACGACGCAAAGCGTCGTTTGCAGCGGTGCGGGAAATCTTTTAAATCACACGCTTTTTGTCAACATATCTTAACAGCATCACAGCCTTTTGTCAACATCAGCAAACAGCACTTTCGATCAGGAGATAAAAAATATGTGTTTTTTGCCGATATCAAAAGAGGATATGCGCGAACGCGGAATAGATCAGCTGGATTTTATCTGTGTTACGGGCGACGCTTATGTGGATCACCCCACGTTTGGGATAGCCATAATCTCACGCATGATAGAAGCGGCGGGATTCAGCGTGGGCATAATCGCCCAGCCCGTCAGCGATGAGGATTTTATGAAGCTCGGCGAGCCTAAAAAGTGCTTTATGGTCACGGGCGGGAATATCGACAGCATGGTGTCCAACTATACGGTGGCGCTCAAAAAGCGCAATGATGACGCTTATTCCCCCGGCGGGCGCGGCGGCAGACGTCCGGACAGGGCGGTTACGGTGTATTGCAGGGCGCTGAAGCGCCTGTTCCCCGACAAGGAGATCTCCATAGGGGGACTGGAGGCTTCGCTGAGAAGGTTCGCGCATTATGATTACTGGAGCGACAGCGTTATGCCGTCAATACTGATTGACAGCGGCGCGGATTATCTTATGTACGGCATGGGAGAAGTCACGCTAACGCAGATGATGAACGGCTTCAAGGCGGGTCTGCGGCTGGCGGATATGCACGATTTGCGCGGGATATGCTATCTCACGAAGCCGAAAAATACCCCTATCGGCGCGGTGCAGTGTGATTCCTACGAGATCGTGAGGGATAATAAGAGAGCCTATGCGAAGTCCTGCAAAAAGCAGTACGACGAGCAGGACGAGGTCTACGGGCGGACGATCGTGCAGCGCCACGGAGATATGATGCTTGTGCAGAATCCCCCTCAGCGCTCAGTGACTCAGGAGGAGTTTGACTATACCTATGAGCTGCCATATATGAGGGCTTATCACCCCGTATACGAAGCGGAGGGAGGAGTTCCCGCAATTAAGGAAGTGGAGTTCTCCATAACCCATAACCGCGGCTGCTTCGGGTTCTGCAATTTCTGCTCGATTGCGTTGCACCAGGGCAGGCGCGTTCAGACCCGCAGCGAGGACTCGGTGTACAACGAGGCGGTAATGCTGTCGGAAAAATCCAATTTCAAGGGTTATATCCATGACGTCGGCGGACCTACCGCGAATTTCCGTCACCCCTCATGCGAAAAACAGGAGCAATCGGGGCTGTGCAAGGGGCGGAAATGTCTTGCGCCCTCTCCCTGCAAAAATATAAACGCCGACCACAGCGATTATATAAGGCTTTTACGTCGGCTCAGGTCGATAAAGCGGGTAAAAAAGGTGTTTATCCGCTCGGGAATACGGTTTGACTATATGCTGCTGGACAAAAGCGGTGCGTTTCTGGACGAGCTGGTGGAGCACCATGTCAGCGGTCAGCTCAAGGTAGCGCCCGAGCACGCCAGCAACAAGGTGCTGGATTACATGGGGAAGCCTCACATAGAGGTTTACGAGGAGTTTGAAAAGCGTTTTTACGCTTCCACAAAAAAATGCGGCAAGGAGCAGTATCTTGTGCCGTATCTGATGTCCTCGCACCCCGGCTGCACGCTTAAAGAGGCTGTGGAGCTTGCGGTGTTCCTGAAAAAGCACAATATCCGCCCCGAGCAGGTGCAGGATTTTTACCCTACCCCGGGAACTATTTCCACGGCAATGTTTTGGACGGGGCTTGACCCATATACGATGGAGCCTGTATACGTTCCGAGAACGGCGGAGGAAAAGGCTATGCAGCGCGCTCTGCTGCAATACTTTCTCCCCAAGAACAAGCCGCTTGTCGAAAAAGCGCTTATTATGGCAAATCGGCGCGATCTGATAGGCTTCGGCAGGGACTGCCTGATAGCTCCGACGGAGCGCGGCAAGACCGAAAAGCGGGAAGGGCGCAAAGCTGCCGCCAAAAACAGTAACATGAAAAAAGCGGAAAACGTGAACAACGCGAACAGCCGCGCCGCACGCGCGGGGGAAGGTAAAGGACAAAATGGGAAGAAACCAATATCAAAGAGGCAGGGAAGAGCGCGTAAGCCCTAAGGCGGCGCTGATGACCGTCATTATAGCCATCGCGGCTATATTCATGACCTTTGTGCTGATAAATGACAACGTTCTGCATATAGAGGGTGTTCCCACCACAAGGGACGTTCTTAAGGCGCTGGGATTCGGAGAGCAGCCAAACGTCGCGACGGTCGAGGGGGAGATATCCGTATATTTCGTGGACGTGGGTCAGGGGGACTGCGAGCTTATTGTTACGCCCGACTACACCGTAATGATAGACTGCGGCGAGCGCGACAAGCATGATGACGTTCTGCGCTACCTCGGTTATCTCGGGATAGAGCGGCTGGATTACGTTATTGCCACGCACCCGCACTCCGACCATATAGGCGGCATGGCGGACATTCTGCGCGAAATACCCGTAAAGCGGCTGATAATGCCCTATATTCCAGATGATATGCTGCCAAGCACGGCTTGCTACAATAAAATGATGGAGGAGATAGCGAACAACAACGTGGTCGGCTCATACGCAAACACGGGTGAGCAGATTTATCTCGGCGCAGGTACATATCTGGAGATAGTTGCGCCGGTAAGCGAGGATTATGACGATCTCAACGATTATTCGGTGGTAGCGCGGCTTGTACACGGTGAGAACTCGTTCCTGTTTACGGGAGACATCGAGAAGCCCGCGGAGCAGGATATACTGGAAACGGGCGTTTTTTTGGAAGCGGACGTTCTCAAAGCGGCTCACCACGGAAGCAGTACCTCAAGCAGCGTGGATTTTCTTAAAGCAGTGAATCCGAAATACGCGGTAATATGTGCGGCGGAGGGAAATTCCTACGGTCACCCTCACCGCGAGACCCTGCAAAATCTGGAAAAGATAGGCTGCGAGGTGCTTATGACCATGGAGGAAGGCAGCATACAGTTTGTAAGCGACGGGGAAACGCTTAAGATATACAGCGCCGAAAGAGGCGGCTTGACCGAAAGCGAGGCAGCGTAGTGATAATAATTGTTGACAGGATAGAGGGCAGCTTTGCCGTGGCGGAGCTTGAGGACGGTTCTCACGCGGACATTCCGCTGGGCGAGCTGCCCGAGGGGACTCACGAGGGCAGCGTGCTGAAAAAAACAGAGCGCGGCTGGGAGCTTGACCTCGATGAGGAGCGAAGGCGGCGTGAAAGAGCCGCGGAGCTTACAAGAAAGCTGTTCGGCAGAAGATAGAATTTCCCCCGCGGGCCGTCCGCGGGGGATAATATTATCCCCCGCACAAAGCTTGTGCGGTGTTGCCTATAGTTATACACAGCTGCTTTTCTGGAAGCAAGAGTTTTGGCAAGAACGTCAATTTTCGGGCAAAAACGTCAATGAATAAGGATATTGATAAGAAAATGTCAGAAAGCAGGATATGGAGTTGTATGTTAAATTGCACAAAAGTTTCTGCCAAAAATCAGACAATATGATTAAAACAACGTTTTTTCAACTTTTCTCTTGTAGTGCGGAAAAAAAAGGTGTATAATACAAGGTGCGAAAAAATCAAATCGCATGGTATGCAGCTTAGGGGAGGCTTCCCGAATAGCTTAGCGCGGAGATTTTGTGCGCTCAAAGCAGCAACCGCTCAGAGCCGCACAAAAATCGAGGGATAAAAGGCACTGAAAACCGGCAGTTACTGACCGCCCGTGCATGAATTTTCCGCGACCCGCTGTGAAAGCAGAGCTAAGCGCGGCGGAACGGAGCTTTCACGGCGAGGATAGCGGGGGGCGGGAAAGCCGAAAACTCCGCGGTGCGGAAAATTCAGATTAAAATTAAGGAGAAAAATGTGAAGAGAGAAGATTTAAGAAACATTGCGATAATCGCCCACGTCGACCACGGCAAGACGACCCTCGTCGACGAAATGCTAAAGCAGGGCGGAGCGTTCCGCGAGAACCAGACGGTAAACGACAGGGTCATGGACAGCAACGACCTGGAGCGGGAGCGCGGAATTACCATTCTCGCAAAAAATACCGCCTGTATGTACAACGGCGTGAAGATAAATATTGTGGATACCCCCGGTCACGCGGATTTTTCCGGCGAGGTGGAGCGTATACTTAAGATGGTGAACGGCGTTCTGCTGCTTGTGGATTCCTTCGAGGGCACAATGCCGCAGACAAGATTTGTATTGCAAAAGGCTCTGGAGCTTGGGCACAAGGTGATTGTGGTAGTAAACAAGACCGACCGCCCCGACGCGCGCAACAAAGAGGTGGTCGACGAGGTTCTTGAGCTTCTGCTCGATTTAGACGCCACCGAGGAACAGATAGACAGCCCCGTTGTGTTCTGCTCGGGCAGACTCGGCTTGTCCTCTTACAATCCCGATGATATGGGTAAGGACTTCAAGCCGCTGTTTGACAAGATAATCGAGCATATCGACCCGCCCGATGGCGATACCGAGGGAGAGCTTCAGGTGCTGGTAAGCTCAATTGATTATAATGAGTATGTGGGAAGAATAGCCATCGGACGCATAGAGCGCGGCAGCATGAAGGTAAATCAGGAGGTGCTTGTCTGCGATTATCTTGGCAGGCATGAGCCATACAAGGCAAAGGTAGTGTCGCTGTATCAGTTTGAGGGGCTTAACCGCGTTCCCGTGGAAACCGCGGGCATGGGTGATATTGTCTGCTTTTCGGGTATAGAGGGTATCACCATCGGTCAGACCATCACGTCGGTGAGCGCTCCGGAGCCGCTGCCGTTCGTGAAGATATCCGAGCCTACCGTGGAAATGACGTTCTCGGTAAACACAAGCCCGTTTGCGGGGCGCGAGGGCAAATTCGTGACCTCACGCCAGATACGCGAAAGACTTATGCGGGAAACCCTTAAGGACGTTTCGCTGAGAGTCACCGAAAGCGACGCTCTGGACGCATACAATGTGGCGGGGCGCGGTGAAATGCATCTGTCGATACTTATCGAAACCATGCGCCGCGAGGGTTACGAGCTTTCGGTAAGCACACCCCGCGTACTGATGAAGGAAATAGACGGGGTAAGATGTGAGCCTGTGGAGCGGCTGGTGATAGATGTTCCCGAATCGGCGGTAGGCTCGGTAATGGAGAAGATGGGGCAGCGCAAGGGCGAAATGACCGCCATGCACCCTGTCGGAAACCGCACAAGGCTTGAATTTCTCATTCCCTCGCGCGGGCTTTTCGGTTACAGAAGCGAGTTCATGACCGACACCAAGGGCGAGGGTATCATGAATTCCGTGTTTGACAGCTACAAGCCCTATTTCGGGGATATCCCGAGAAGAACGGTAGGCTCGCTTGTCGCGTGGGAAACGGGCACGGCGGTCACCTACGGGCTTTTCAACGCGCAGGAGCGCGGAACGCTGTTTATCGACGCGGGCACTCCCGTTTACGAGGGAATGATAGTGGGAGTATCGCCAAAGGCGGGGGATATCGTGGTGAACGTCTGCAAGAAAAAGCACCTTACCAACACCCGCGCCAGCGGCTCGGACGACGCTCTGCACCTTATCCCGTACAAGAGAATGAGCCTGGAGGAGAGCCTTGAGTTTATCCAGGACGATGAGCTTGTGGAGGTCACTCCTAAAAATATCCGTATAAGAAAGGTTATTCTGGAGCGAGATCTGCGTCTTAAGGCGGAAGCTAAGCAGAAGAATAACTGATAATTATCGGTGGGACGAATAAAAGCATTCAGCATAACGCTGTTGCGTCGGAGTTTTAAAAAACCGCGGATTTGCCAAATGGCAGATTCCGCGCGGTTTCCGATAGGTATGCGGAGTGAAGCAAAGCGAAACGAAGTACGACTGTCGGAAATTTTGATATTTTTTAAGGCAACACCGCGCAAAGCACGGGCTTTGTGCGATAGACTGTATATAAAGGCTGACCAAGGGCGAATTATTTAAAAAATTTCAAAATTTCCGCACTCACGCTCCGCTTCACTACGTTTCGCTCTGCGCGACTGCGGAAACCGTACACATTTGCCGTTCGGCAAATGTGTACTTTTTGAAATATAATGCGCCGACATTGTGTTGTCAATAGGCTTTTTCTACAGGCTGCCGCGCAAAGCACGGGCTTTGTGCGATTTTACCTTAAATTAAGAAGGCGATTTATTTGGTAAAGGACATGACCCAAGGGGCTGTTGCCCCGATATTGCTCAAATTCTCGCTGCCGCTGCTTATAAGCGTTGTTTTTCAGCAGCTTTACAGCATTGCGGACAGCGTGATAGCGGGTAATTTTATCAACAAGGACGCGCTTGCGGCAATAGGCGCGAGTTATCCCATAACAATGATATTTCTTGCGTTCGGAACGGGAATGAACGTGGGCTGCTCGGTGGTGATCTCAATGCTTTTCGGAGCGAAGGATCACAAAAACATGAAAACCTCCGTTTTTACCTCGATAATCTCCAGCGTTACGCTGGGTGCGATCATGACGGCGGCGGGATATCTGACGAGCGGTATGTTTTTAAGGCTTCTGAACACGGACGAAAGTATATTTGCGGACGCGCAGGGCTATCTGAACGTGTACGTTTTCGGGCTGGTGTTCATGTTTTTGTATAATATCTGCAACGGTATCTTTGCCGCGCTGGGCGACAGCAACACGCCGCTTATCTTTCTGATAATATCCTCGGTAAGCAACGTGCTGGCGGATCTGCTGTTCGTCGCGGTGTTCAGAATGGGAGTGCTTGGCACGGCATGGGCGACGTTCATTTGTCAGGCGGTGTGTTCGGTGCTGGCTTTCGCGGTGCTTATGCGCAGAATTTCCAAAATAAAAAGCGAGAAATTTCCTTTTTTCAAGTGGAGTATGTTGGGGAAGATAGCGCAGTTTTCCGTTCCGAGCATTTTGCAGCAAAGCTTTGTTTCGGTGGGGAATCTGTTTATACAAGGTCTTGTAAACGACTGCGGAATTGATGTTATGGCGGGGTACGCCTCGGCTATAAAGCTGAACACATTTGCAGTGACCTGTTTCAGCACGGTAGGGAATGCCGCGTCGAGCTTTACGGCACAGAACACGGGCGCGGGCGAGTATAAACGTGTGCGCACGGGAACGAGGATATCCTCGCTTTTCGCGATTGGACTTGCGTTGGCGGCGCTTATATGCTATGTGGTATTTGCAAACAGTCTGATATATATTTTCATGGACAGCTCTGATATGGACAACGCCGCGGCAGCAGAAGCGGGCGCGCTGTTTTTGCGTATCGTATCGCCGTTTTTCCTTGCGGTCGCGTTTAAGGTGACTATCGACGGGATACTCCGCGGAGCGGGTATGCTTAAGGCGTTCATGATATCCACGTTCAGCGATTTGATACTGCGCGTAGGGTTCGCGTTTATATTGCAGCCGCGGCTCGGCGCGGAGGGAATATGGCTGAGCTGGCCCGTGGGGTGGGTTATCGGAATGGCGATTTCAGCGGGATTTTATGTGGTCTATTCGAGGAAAACGGTTAAGAACCTGTCCACATAGCCGCTCAATGCCCGTCATACGGCATATTTTCCCGCTGACCGTGTCACAAGTCCTTGGCGTACATGCAGTGCGTTAAGACATTGTGTGTATAGAGGTTGACCTAAGGCTGATTATTTAAAAAAATTTCAAAATTTCCGCAAGCACGCGCCGTTCGCTGCGCTCA
>CAJULF010000041.1 GCA_910587135.1 uncultured Oscillospiraceae bacterium | reverse complement strand
ATATATGGACATACGCCGAGAATGTGCCTGTTACTGCAGCCGCAGAACAAAAAAAATAAACGTGCAAGAAAATCCTTGTGAACGCGCTCCACCACTGCGCTCCGTACCTCTTGCATTTATTATAAAACTTTTTAAAATATATCAAAAAAATAAAAATATCTATTGAAAAAAAAGGAAAAGTGTGGTATAATAAAACAAGCGTTTAATGTGCGCGTTTTGCAGAAAAGCATACAATGCGACCGACGGTATTTATGACGAGGTGCACTATGAAAACAGCTTTAAAACATTTATCTGTTGATTTGGCGGCAGTGCTCGGAAATACGTTATTATCGTATATTATGATCCCGCTCTGGTATATCCTGGTCGTTTTCTTTGGGAGCATCGGAAGTCATGCAATAATGCAGTTCGTTACGCTTTTTTGGGTATGCGCACTGCAGATAGCGATAAATATTCTGTTGTATACAACGCTGCTGAAAAAGTTTTTTGAGCCCGCCGAACGCCAAAATCCGTTTCTTTATATGCTGCTGCCGATAGCGGTCGCCGCTTTATGGGAACTCATGCTTTGGCTGCTGCCCGCTGTCGGGTATGACAACGATCTTAATATAGATTTTTATCCGAATGCGATAATCGGCTTTCTGCCGTATGTTCTGCTTGCTCTGCTGCCGCCGCTTATTGTTTGTCGGCTGGGTCTTAAAAAGCGTGTGGGAGAGGCGTACTGCGTTTATGTGCTCAGTTTTTTTGGCGTCTTAATGTTTCCGACAACCGTTGCGTGGGCTTTAATAATGTGTGGTGTTTAATATATCCTGGTAATATCAACGCGGAATGTTAAGCGGACCTTTGCGGTTGGAAAAAATAAATTTCGGCTTTTAAAGTCGGGAATAAGAGGATAGATAATGAATATAGCGGTCGTAGGTCTTGGGCTGATAGGCGGTTCGATATGCAAGGCGCTCAAGGCGAACACATTTCACCATATTATGGGGATAGATACGGATAAGGAAACCGTAGCAAAGGCTCTTGACATGGGAGCGATAGACGAGGAGATAACCGTTGACAGACTGGGCGAGGCGGGACTTACTATCGTCGCGCTTTATCCCGTGGCGATAGTGGATTTCGTAAAGGAGCACGCGGACAAATTCCGCAAAGGCTCTATTGTAATGGATATATGCGGCGTAAAGGGGTATGTGGTTAGAAACTGCACGCCCGTGCTTGACGAGAGGGGCGTAATTTTCATAGGCACCCACCCCATGGCGGGCACGGAGCATTCGGGCTTCGATTACGCTTCGGCGGAGCTTTTCCGCAAGGCGAGCTTTATAATCACGCCGAGCGAAAACACGCCGCAGATAGCGATAGACCTTGTTTCGACGCTGGCGGGCAGCATGGGCTTCGGGCAGGTGGTAACGGCTACCCCCGAGCAGCATGACAGCAATATCGCATATACCTCGCAGCTTGCGCATATAGTTTCAAACGCGTATGTTAAAAGCCCCTCGCTGTTCCGCGCGGACGGCTTTTCGGCTGGCAGCTTCCTTGACCTTACAAGAGTTGCTTATCTGAACGAGGTGATGTGGTCGGGGCTGTTTATGTGCAATAAAGAGGCTCTGCTGTTTGAGATAAACACCGTTATCGAAAAGCTGACAGAATACCGCGACGCAATGAACGACGACAATATAGACAGGCTAAGGGAGCTGCTTAAGGTCGGGCGCGAGCGCAAGGAAAAAAGCATGGAATTTTACGGGCAGGGGAAGAAATAATGTCGGAAAAGCAGAAGCCGCATATCAGCTATATCGTTTCGCTGTGCGGCATAATGTGCGGGCTGGCGCTTGCAATGATGTTTTTTCTCAGCATGATACCGGGCTTTGAGTATATCAGCCCCGGTGCCGCGGGCGTGCTTATCTGGATAGTGAGAGAACGCCTTGGGGTAAAGTACGGCATGGTGAGCTACCTTGCGGTAGGGGTGCTGTGCTTGTTTTTCACGCCGAATTATGAGGCGTCGATGATGTATATTTTCCTGCTGGGATATTACCCTATCGTAAGGCAGTATTTTATGAAGATAAGGTTCGGGTGGCTGCGCTGGATAGCTAAGCTGGCGCTTTACGCCTGCTCGGCGGCGGGGTGCTATCTGCTGCTGATATTTGTTTTCGGCATGAGGGAGCTTCTTGAGGAAATGGGCGATTTCGGTAAATACGGCTCGCTTATTTTGCTTTTTATGGGCGCGGCGGCTTTTATAGTCTACGATATCTTCCTGGGGTTGTTTTTCCCCGTTTATGAAAAGCTGCTAAAGCCCAAAATTCAGAAAAGAATGAAGTAAACCGGTTGCTTAAATGCTTAAGCGCCGCGCGATACCGCTGCATGAAATTGTAAAAAGCGCCGAGGTTGTTTCTGCGCGGCTCGTTAGGGAATTGTTTTGACATGATGATGCGGTTTGCGCATGACCTGCGGGAATTTTAAATTTTTTATTCAGTCAGCTTAAGGCAATGCCGCACAAAGTCTTTGTGTGCATCTTGCCTGCATATTTCCGTCATCTTGCGCAAGCTACCCTTGGCGGGTGTCAGACCGTCGGCGACGAGCTTGAACAATCCGGCGAAAAATCTAATGGCGCAATCCGCACACAAGCTTTGTGCGGTATTGCTTCAAATCAACCAAAATCAGATTTGGTTCGGCTTCTGATAAGGGCTAAAATACCCCAAGCGGGATATAAATACAGAAGGGAGTAAATCAAATGGCAGAGAGAATACCTAAGAGGTGCGACGTTCCGTCGGAGTACAAGTGGGCGATAGAGGATATTTACAAGGACGACGCGGTGTGGGAGAGCGATTTTCAGAACGCGAAGGGCTTTGTTGAAAGAATAGCCGAATTCAAGGGGCAGTTATCCTCCGCGAGGAAGCTGTATGAGTATATGATCCTTGAGGATAAGATGACGGTAACGCTGGACGGTCTGGTAAACTATGCACAGCGGAAAAGCGACGAGGATACCGCAAAGTCGGAATATCAGGATATGGTTGCGCGGGTCGAGAAGCTTTATGTGGAGATATCGGAAGCGGCGGCGTTCGTAACGCCGGAGCTTCTGGCGATCCCCGATGAAAATATGTGGGGATTTTACAAGACCTGCCCGGGGCTTGAGCTGTACCGCCGCGTTATTGACAATATACGCAGAAAGCGCGAGCACATTCTTTCCGAGGCGGAGGAGCGCCTGATGGCGCTGACGGGCGAGATGGCGGGTTCTCCCGATACAATTTACTCGATGTTCAGCGATGCGGACCTTAAATTCCCCGACGCTTACGACAAGGACGGGAACGCGCATCAGGTCACACACGGCAGCTATACCATGCTGGTGAAAAGTCCTGACAGGGTGCTGAGGAAATCTGCGTTCGATTCGGTTTACCACACCTATGAGGACTTCAGAAACACCGCGGCGGCGGTTCTCTCCTCGCAGGTAAAGACCCTTATTTTCAGGGCGAGGGCAAGGAAGTACGACAACACCCTTCAGGCGGCGCTGGACAGCACCGAGGTGCCCGAAAGCGTATATCACAGCCTTATAGAAGCGGTACATGACAACATGGAATATATGTACAAGTATGTAAGGCTTCGTAAAAAGCTTCTGGGGCTTGACGAGCTTCATATGTACGACCTTTATACCCCCATCGTTCCCGACGCGGATATGAAGATAACCTTTGACGAGGCATGGAAAGAAGTGCACGAGTCCCTTGCGCCCATGGGCGAGGACTACCGCGAGATATACAAAAAGGGTCTGAAGCAGCACTGGATAGATATCTACGAGAACGAGGGCAAGCGCAGCGGAGCATACTCGGCGGGCGCGAGAGTTCACCCGTTCGTTCTTCTGAATTATAAGGATACTCTGGAGAGCGAGTTTACCCTTGCGCATGAGATGGGTCACGCGATCCACTCCTATCTTTCCAACGAAAACCAGGCGATATGTTACGCGGATTATGTGATATTCGTGGCGGAGGTGGCTTCCACCTGCAATGAGAGTCTGCTTATGCAGAGCCTGCTTAAAAAGACCACCGATAAGAAGCGCCGCGCGTATCTTATAAATTATTTCCTTGAGCAGTTCAGAACGACGCTGTACCGCCAGACGATGTTCGCGGAGTTCGAGCTGATGATAAACCGCAAGGCCGAGAACGGCGAGAGCCTTACCGCGGACGCTCTTTGCGAGATGTACCGCGGGCTGAACAAGCTGTACTACGGCAGCGACGTTATCATCGACAAGGAGCTTGATATGGAGTGGGCGCGGATACCTCACTTCTACTATAATTATTATGTGTATCAGTACGCGACGGGCTTCTCCGCGGCGATAGCGCTTTCGCAGCGTATCCTTAACGAGGGCGAAAAAGCGGTGAGGGATTATATCGGATTTCTGAGCAGCGGCAGCTCCGCAGACCCGATAACCCTGCTCAAGGGCGCGGGCGTGGATATGACCTCCAAGCAGCCCGTTTCCGACGCTCTGGAGATGTTCAACAAGCTGATTGACGAGCTGGAAGGATTGATGACCGATTAACGCCACCGTTCTGACCCCCGCAAGCGCGGCAAAGGATTTTGTCGCGCGCTTTGCCGTATCGGATGACATTTACGCGGTGCTTGACGGGGACCTGAAATGTCTTTTCAGCAGCAAGCCGGAGCTGTTACCGAGAGGGCTGGATATTATACCGAGGCTTAATGAAAACGTCGCTCCGCCGTTAAAGGAGCGCAGAAGCGTCGGGATATTTATCAGGGGCGAGCTGCGCTGTGCCGAGCTTCTTCCGCAGGGCGGACATCTTACGGGTAGGCTTTACGTTTGCAGGATAACGGATTATCGGCACGCTCTGGAAACATTCTCTAAAACGGACGGGATATTCTGTATCTCTCCCGCGTTCAAATCTCTGGAGGATGGAATGGATTCCGTGCTGGAGGTTTCCGAGGAGCTTCGGCGGACGGCGGAGGACAATCTGTGGTACGACATGATAGTCAGGCTTTACCGCATAGAAAACACCGTAAAGAATATGTACGCGGAGTCCTGCAATATGTTCCGCTATTTTACGGCAAAGGAGGGCGAGCCTGCCGCGGTCGTGGACGCGGTTTACCTTGTCGGCTCTCTTGTGGAGCGCTGCAATCTGTTCCTGGCAAAATGCGGGAGAGAGCTGCGCTTTCTCTGCGATTGTGAAAGTCTGGAGATAGCCGTGAACGCAAGGCATGCCGTGGAGGCGCTGCTTAACGCTATACAGAACGCCCTGCTGTACTCTCCGAGGGACTGTGAACCGACAGTTACAATGAGCAGCGCTGAGAAAGACTCCGTTCGGTATATGAGGCTGAGCATTTCAAACGAAAGCTCTGTCAGCTTCGGGCGCGAAAGCTCCGAGCGGCTCGGATTCGATTTTGGTCACAGGCATATGTCTTACGGGATACCAATTATCCGTGAGTTTGTCGGGGCTGCGGGCGGCAGTCTGAATATCTCCGAGGCAGGCGGAAGATACTGTCTTACGCTGGATATTCCGCTTTACAGGGGAAACGGCGGTGTTCTTTCCGAGAACGCACCGCGGCGTATCGAGCTTGGCGAATATCCGGACATACTTTTCTGCGGCAGCAGACTTGACCCTGTCCGCCTTAAGATGGAGAAGGTCATAGCAGCTTTCGGCGATTCGGAGTGATTGCATTTTAGCTTACTCACAAGAATAATTCAAGCGGCTTTCACCGTGCTGTCATAATATGCGGCTATAATATTACTGTCAGCCGGCAACGGTTTGACGGCACATCCTACCAAGCGTTATAATACGCGATAAATCGGGCGTTCTGCAATATGCTTTCGGAACGCCGTCTTTTTTACCGGAAAATCAGGATCTGTCCACATAGCCCGAAATGCTTGGATTGCGACGCAAATTTTTTGCATTTCAAGACGATTTTTCGCAGGTGTACTATATGTACCGACTCGACGCAGTCAGCCTGTCAGGAAAAATCAACGAAGAAAGTTGGAAAATTTGTCGCAAGACCAAGCATTGAGCGGCTGTGTGGACAGATTATGATTATGAAAAGAAATTATCCTGCAAAGGAGGACATTAAAGATGTACAAAGTACTGGTGGTTGACGACGAGGAAAATATCCGCGAAGTTATCAAGGAATATGCGGAGTTTGAGGGTCACGAGGTGGACGAGGCGTGCGACGGTATGCAGGCGGTGGATATGGTGCGCGACCGCGATTACGACATCATTATCATGGACGTGATGATGCCGCGGCTTGACGGTTACTCCGCCTGTAAGGAAATACGGAAGATAAAGCAGATCCCCGTGCTTATGCTGTCTGCGAGGGGAGAGGAGTACGACAAGCTGTTCGGCTTTGAGATTGGTATAGACGACTATGTGGTAAAGCCGTTTTCGCCCAAGGAGGTAATGGCGCGTATCAATGCCATAGTCAAGCGCAACAGCACCGCCGCGGCGACTCCCGCGGAAACGGAAAAGTTCGAGGGGCTGGAGATAAACTTTACTTCGCGTGACGTATTCATTGACGGGGAAAAAGCAAACCTTACCCCGAAGGAGTACGACCTGCTTTTCTACCTTGTCCGCAATAAAAATATAGCGCTTTCGCGCAACAAGCTGCTGGAGGACGTGTGGGGCTACGATTTCTACGGCGACGACCGTACGATAGATACTCACATAAAAATGCTGCGTAACAATCTCGGTCCTTACAGAAAATTTATCGTAACGCTTAGAGGACTGGGATATAAGTTTGAATCGTAACGGAAGCGTAAGGCAACACCGCACAAAGCCCGCGCTTCCCGCTTGAATACGTCAAAATGCTGAACGGCTCTGAGGGGGCGGAAAAATGAATATTTTTAAAAGCATAAAGTTTCAGGTATGGCTCAGATTTGAGCTCGTGGTGGCAATACTGCTTTTGTTTGCATATGTTTTTCTTATCGAGATGTTTCCGACCTTTTATGAGTGGATGAAAACCTATGAGATAAGCGAAGCGGTCATCACCATACGCTCCAACTGGTACAATGCCGAGCTTGCGGATATAATTGACAGCACCGCGCTGAAAAACAAGATGTACATCAGCGTTATCGCGGTGGATTACGAAAATTCCCGGTACTACACCCACGAAAAAAACGAGATGCCCGGCAGCGGTTCTCTACTGTTTCTTTCCAAAGAGGGCTATATGGCGGAGGTCAAGAAATCCGGCACGGGTACGGTTTACCGCCGCTTTAAGGAGGAACGTGAGAATAACACGGTGCTTATGCTGGTAACGGGCGTCGGTGACAACAAGGAGTACCCCGATGGGTATATATGTATCTGCAACTACATTCAGCCCATCGGCACTACCATGAGCATTTTCAGGAGGCAGTATTTTTTCGTTTCCGTAATAACGCTTATAATTACGCTTTTTATCTCGGCTCTTTTCGCTTCCAAGATAACCTACCCCATAATCCGCATAAACACCTCCGCCAAAGAACTGCCGCATGGCAAATTCGAGGCTAAGATAGGCGAGCGCGACTATGCTGAAATAAAACAGCTTGCGGGTACTCTCAAATCCGCTTCAAAGGAAATAGCGAAATCGGAAAATCTTCAGCGCGAGCTTATGGCGAATATTTCCCACGACCTGCGCACCCCGCTTACCATGATAAAGGCATATGCGGAAATGATAAGGGATATTTCGGGAGATAATCCCGATAAGCGCGAGCGGCATCTGAAAATAATTATTGATGAAACCGATCGGCTGTCCTCTCTTGTGAATGATATTCTTGACCGCTCAAAGCTTCAGGCTGGGGTGGCGGAGATGAACATCGAGAGCTTTGATCTTAGTGAACGGCTCTCGGGGGTAATATCGCGCTTTGATATCCTTAAGGAAAAGGACGGAATGGTGTTTGAGCTACAAGCCGAGGAGAATATAATGATCTCCGCGGATATAACCAAGCTGGAGCAGGTCATATACAACCTTATCAACAACGCCGTGACCTATGCGGGGGACGACAATCTTGTTATAGTAAAACTTTACCGCAAGGGCGACGGGATCGCACGTTTTGAAGTAACCGACCACGGCGAGGGTATCTCTCCCGACTATCTGCCCTATATTTGGGACAGGTACTATAAGGTGAGCGAACGGAACAAGACCCACAAGCGCGCCAAAATGGGCAGCGGCATAGGCTTGTCTATCGTTAAGGGAGTGTTGGAACAGCACGGCTTCGCTTACGGTGCGGACAGCGTTGTGGGAGAGGGCAGCACCTTTTGGTTTGAAGCCCCCGAATACGGAGCGCGGCAGGAGCAGGGGAAGTCTATGAGGATATGGAGAAAAGGGGATAAGGGTCAATAACGCTTGACAAACAGCGCGATCTGTGTGTTATAATCTTATAAAGGCAACACCGCACAAAGTCCGCGCTTCGCGCTTTGTACGGTGTTGCCTTAAATAATCCGCTTTGGTCAACCTATCTATACAGACTGAATCCCCCTTTGATAAAAAGGGGGATTCAGGAAATTTACGCCGCGTTATCTCCGGTTTCAATAGTAGCTGCGTCCGGTTCGGAGGTTGGAACGCTTTCCGGCTCGGAAGAAATGGGTGCGGGTGTGCTTACGGGATTATTCGCGCCCGAGCTGCTGTTCTCAGCCGATTCGGCAGTGCTTACGGTGACTTTGTATACCTTGACTGAGCCGATGATTATATCCTCCGTCGGTTTGGACTGCTCGCCGGAGTTGTTTGTGCCGAGCTTTACGTTTGCAATGGCATCCAGCACGTCAAATCCCTCGTAGGTCTGTCCGAAAACAGTGTAGCCGCCGTCGAGGAACGGGTCGCCGCCTGCGGTGTTGTATTTCTGCTTTATCTCATCGGAAGCGCTGCTTATCATGTTTGTAAGATTTGTATAGTGATTTACCTGCGCGTTGAGCATGGCGTATTCGGGGCTTTCCGTGTCCTCAAGAGCGTCGCGTGTTGCCGCAATCTCGTCTGCCATGGTTTTGAAAGCGTTGGGGTCAAGCTGGGTGTAGTCAACCGCGGGGGTTTTGTTGTTTACTATGTAAAACTGGGTGGTGTTCTTTCCGTTGACGTTCGCGTAGCCGATCGCCCCGTAGAAGTTCCGCGCCTGATCGTTCACCTCGAGGTCGAATTTACCGCTGGGGTCAACAAGCGCAGTGCCGCCTGTGCCGTCTCCGTTCAGCGAGCCGCCCTGCATAAAGTGTCCCGCAAGAACGCGATGTATCTTCAGCCCGTCGTAATATCCCGCTTCGGCAAGCAGGGTGAAATTTTCCACTGCCTTGGGTGCAAGGTCGGGGAACAGCTTTGCCTTTATAACGCCGTAGCCTTCGATTTCTATTTCCGCTACGGTATCCCCGTCCTGGATAGAGATTTCCGCCGCGTTTCCGGGTACCGTTTTGTTATTACAGCCTGTAACGGTGAAAATACAGCCTGCAGCAAGCATGGCGCTCAAAAGAATATTCTTAACCTTCATGATTTGCTTCCTTTCATATATGTAGTGCTCCGCCGCGCCGCGGAGTTTGTAATGTGTTACTCGGTATACTCGTACACCTTTACCGACGAGATGGTTATCTCCTGCACAGGCTTGGAAACCTCGCCCATACCGTTGTCCTCGACCTTGACAGCCGAAACGCTCTCTATAACGTCAAAGCCGTCGTAGACCTGTCCGAAAACGGTGTAGTTTCCGTCCAGAGTGGGCGTTCCTCCGACCTCTTTATATTTGCTCTTTATATCGTCCGTGGCGTTTTCAGCCCAACCTGCCATATTTCGGTAATAATTCGCCTGAAAATCGTAGTACTCCTTTTCCATATCGCTGCCCGCGTCCTTTGCAGCTTGTTCATACTGCTCCGCGTAAGCGTATATGTGGGAGAAGTCGTCACCCAGCTCCTGTGGCTGCTTGTTGTTGACAATATAGAACTGGGTGGTGTTGGTGCCCATCGCGTTCGCGTAACAAAGCGCTCCGTAGAAATGGCGCATATTGTCGGCGGTTTCCACACCGAAGCTGCCGCCGTTCACAAGCGCGTCGCCGCCCGTTCCGTCACCGTTAAGAGAGCCGCCCTGGAACATGAAGTCGCTGACGACCCTGTGTATAGTCAGTCCGTCATAAAATCCCGCATCGGCAAGCAGTCTGAAATTCTCCACTCCCGTAGGGGCGGCGTCGGGAAACAGGACCGCGCGGATTGTACCGAAGCCGTTTATTTCAAATTCCGCTATCAGGTCGCCGCTTTTCGGAGCGACCTCACCGACGTTCCCCGCGATATCTGCGGCGGAAACACCGCTGTTGTCCGTGACAGAGCTGTTGTCCGAGCCGTCCGAGGCGTTATCATTTGATTTGCAGGCTGTGAACAGGCAGCCCGCCGCTATCAGAACGATAGGTAAAATATTTTTTATCCTCATTGTTATCACCTTTCTTTATTCCTTTATCTCGTTTGTTTCACTTACATCGTCCGCGCTGTATTCCGATATGGTCACGCTGTTTATCGTCACATTCACCGTGGTGCGCAGATTGCTGTCCGAGGGGATATTGCACAGTTTTTCCACCACGTCCAGCCCCTCGTAGGTCTGCCCGAATATCGTCTGGTAGCCCGCAAGTCCGAAAACTCCGCCTATCTCGTAAAATTTGTCGAAAAGCGTAAGCAGGTTTTCCCGTTCCTTTTCGTCCTCGCGGTTGGAAACGCCCTCCTTAAGCTGATTTATCGTTTCCTCGGTCAGACTTTCCTTGTCCGTGTTGCAGATGAACCACCGAGCGTCGCTGAAGCCCGATTTCTCCGAAAAAGACACCAGCGCGCCGCAGAACGGCCACAGGTCGGGGGTATATTCGTTGGCTATAAGCTCGTCGTCGCTTGTTCTGCCTGTGTACGCGCCCTTGTCGTTCTCGTGCCCGCCCGTCATGAAATATACGTCGGGCATAACGCCGTACACGGTCTTGTTGTCAAATTCGCCGTTTTCCGCGCGCCCGATAAAATCCGCAACGGTATTCGGAGCGTACTGTTCATACAGCACCGCGCGTATCTCGCCGTACTCTGTGTCGATTATGGCGATCTTGTCACCCTCCTGCGGTTCACGGAGCTGTATGAAATCGGTATTCATGTTTACGAAATCGTAGTTCTCCATGGCGTTGTAGGTCTTTGTGGAGATACAGCCGCTAAGCGACAGCGCGGCTGCTGCCGCGATAAGTCCCGCAAAAAATTTCTTCATATCCTGTCCTTTCCGATAGACTCTTAATTATCGGCTTTTCTGATAACCGTGCCCTGCCGCGTTTCCTCAACGATATATCCCATTGCGGTTATCTTATCACGCAGTTCGTCCGCAAGCGCGAAGTTCTTAGCCTTTCTCGCTTCCGCACGCTGCTCGGCAAGCGCCGTTACTTCATCGGGGATATTGTCCTCATCATTATTATACAGCAAACCCAGTACATTTGTCAATGCCGAAAATTCATCGGAGTATATTTTTATGTCGCCCTTGGTGGTTTCGGGGTCGGCGAGAGCGGTATTTATCGCGCGTACCAGCTCGAAAACCGCGGCGATACCGTCGGCGGTGTTGAAGTCGTCGTCCATAGCGCGTATAAACTCCTCGCGGGCTTTTTTTGCATCCGCGAGAGCCTTTTCGCCCGCCGCGCCCTCTTTTGCCGCGGGGAGCACTCGCTCTATCGTTTCTCGGCAGGTGTACAGACGGCGCAGAGCCGCCTTGCAGGACTCAATGACCTCAACGGTGTAGTTGAGCTGGCTTCTGTAATGAACCGAGAGAAGCATGAAGCGGATAGGCTCGTAGCCGTATTTATCGGACAAATCCCTTACCATAAAGAAGTTGCCAGTGGATTTTGCCATCTTTTTATTGTCGACGTTAAGCATACCGTTGTGCATCCAGATATTGGCAAGCGGTGAGCCTGTCGCGCATTCGCTCTGGGCTATTTCGTTTTCATGGTGCGGGAAGATAAGGTCGCTGCCGCCGCCGTGGATATCTATGGTATCCCCTATATAGTGGCGGGACATCGCGGAGCACTCTATATGCCAGCCGGGTCTGCCCTTGCCGAACGGCGAATCCCAGTACGGCTCACCGGGCTTTGCGGCTTTCCATACCGCGAAGTCCATCGGGGCGCGCTTTTTCTCGCCGACTTCAATGCGCGCTCCCGCCTGGAGGTCCTCCAGCGGCATATGGGAGAGCTTTCCGTAATCGGGAAATTTGGAGGTGTCGAAATACACGTCGCCCTCCGCTTCATAGGCATAGCCCTTATCCAGAAGTGTTTGGATAATATCGATGATTATATCCATATTTTCCGTGACCTTGGGGTGGATATCCGCCTCGCGTACGTTAAGCCCTTTCGCGTCGGTGAAATATTCCTTTATCGCGTTCTCGGACACCTCCGAGGCGGTCTTGCCAAGCTCGTTCGCCTTTTTGATTATCTTGTCGTCCACATCGGTGAAATTCTGAACATATAGCACCTTATACCCGCGGAACTCCAGATAGCGTCGCAGCGTATCGAACACGCACAGCGCCCTGGCATTCCCTATATGGATGAGGTTGTAGACCGTCGGACCGCAGGCGTAGATTTTTACCGTGCCATCGGTTATCGGCTTCAGCTCCTCTTTTTTTCTGGTCATGGTGTTGTAGATTAACATTTACCGTCCTCCTTAAGCGATTTTATTTCCGTTTTGAGCTCTTCAATTTCCCTGGTCAGTCTGTCTATATACATTCTGTGCTCGCACAGAAGCTGTGATACGGGGTCGGGGATATGTATCTGGTCAAGATCGTTGCATACCCTTACGCCGTCCCGCTTGACTACCCGCGCGGGAACGCCCACCGCGGTGCAGTTGGGCGGAACCTCCTCCAGCACGACCGCGTTGGCGGCAATCTTGGAGTTGTCGCCTATCTTAAAAGGACCGAGAACTCTCGCGCCCGCACCCACGAGAACGTTGTTTCCGAGAGTCGGATGGCGCTTTCCGACGTCTTTTCCCGTTCCTCCGAGCGTCACGTTCTGATACAGTGTGCAGTCGTCGCCTATCTCTGTCGTTTCGCCTATTACTACCCCCGCGCCGTGGTCTATAAACAGACGTTTTCCTATCTTCGCGCCGGGGTGTATCTCTATTCCCGTCTTTCTGCGGCAGCGCATGGAAATGTGCCGCGCGATAAGTATATGTCCCCGCTCGAAAAACCAGTGCGCCCTGCGATAGCTTTTTAACGCCTTGTACGAGGGGCACATGAAAAGCACCTCCCACGGCGAACGCATGGCGGGGTCGCGGGACATTATTGACGATACTTCCTCTTTTATCCTGTCAAACATAAATGCTCCTTATCTGAAAAATTTCCTGTATTGTGTGAGCTTTACCTGCAATACCGCGCCATAACCGCCAGCCTGCACTATCAACTGAAATCGCCTCCGCACCCAACGGTGCGAAGGCGTTAAATACGCGGTTCCACTTCGCTTCGGGCTTTATGCCCCTCGAACTCCTTAACGCGGAAAACGGACGCGGATACTGCAATTTTCCCCGCATCGGCTGGCAGCCGCACTTCACTTGCTCTGTCAACCGCGCTTCCACCGCCGCGCGGCTCTCTGTGTGACCGAAAACAGGCTACTCCTGCTGCGTTATGCCTTTAAAATATACTGTCAAAGCGACTTCTCTGACACCTTATACTATTATACCCTATTTAGCTTTATTTTTCAAGGGGGAAATTTGTTTTTTTCTAAAAATCATCATTCTGTATAAATGGGTTGACCTAAAGCGGATTTTTTAAAAAAATTTCAAAATTTCCGCTGGTCATACTCTGTGCTGCTTTGCAGCACTCCGCATGCCTGCCGAAAACCGCACGCATTTGCCGTTTGGCAAATGTGTGCTTTTTGAAATTTAATGCGCCGAATTTGCGTTGTCAATAGGCTTTTCTACAAATTGTTGTTTTTTTATAAGAAACATCAATCTGTATATTGATGTTGACCTAAAGCGGATTATTTAAAAAAATTTCAAAATTTCCGCCGGTCATACTCTGTGCTGCTTTGCAGCACTCCGCATGCCTGCCGAAAACCGCACACATTTGCCGTTTGGCAAATGTGTGCTTTTTGAAATTTAATGCGCCGACATTGTGTTGTCAATAGGCTTTTCTACAAATTGTTGTTTTTTTATAAGAAACATCAATCTGTATATTGATGTTGACCTAAAGCGGATTATTTAAAAAATTTCAAAATTTCCGCCGGTCATACTCCGTGCTGCTATGCAGCACTCCGCATGCCTGCCGAAAACCGCACGCATTTGCAGTTTGGCAAATGTGTGCTTTTTGAAATTTAATGCGCCGACGTTGCGTTGTCAATGAGCTTTTTCTACAAACTGTTGTTTTTTTCTGAAAAACATCGTTCTGTATATAAGGGTTGACTTAAAGCAGATTAAAAAATTAAATCGCGGGCTGTCACCTTAAATCATTGCTAATTGCTGAACAGTATAAACGCCAGTGCTCCGATTAGTTTTATGTCTGCTTTTTCATGCCACAGCAACAATATAAGTGCCGCCAGAAGCAGCGTGTCCTTATCTGACAGAAGAGCTTCAAGCGGATTTGAGGGCTTTGGCGCGGGCATCGGCTTGCCGCATTTCGGGCATCGGAGCGGGCGATCCTCGCATACCTGCGGAGCGCTGCACTCCTCTTTGGGAGCTTCTTCGCACCTTTCACAGGTACCGACACGCTCCGTTTCCGCACGGACGGGCGCGGACATATGCTTCGGCTGTTCGGAATGCGGAGAATGACGCTCCGTTTGCTTGGGCTGAATATATTGCTCCATGATTGAGGAGTCGTTCGTCGTGCTTTCCTCACAGTGGTTTATCCTTGCGCACCGCGGTCCTTGACATTCCGGCTTGCATTCGGTCTGGACCGAATGCTGAACGGATTTTACGCTTTCCTTTTTCTCCGCTGATTCCCCGCACTCCTCGAAGTCTGTTTCAAAGCCCGCGTTATGCCTCTCAACCGCGCCTCCCAGCGTGTAAAGCGTGGATTGTGTCGTATCCCATACCATAATATCACCCCCTATGGCAGTTGGCGGCGTACGGCACAATGCGCTATAAGCCGCCGAACAGCCCGCTTTCCTTTAAAATGGGCAACAGCGCGAACAGCTTCAACATTTTTACGGCGGTATCCACTTTGCAGCGCTTCTCTTCCCTTAGCAAAGGTTTAAGCGCCAGCAGGAAGCGCTCGTTATCATCCTGCTGATTCATGCTGCCGAAAAGGCTCATAAGCTTCATCAGCATATCCATGTTCAGCCCGTCAAACAATCCGCCCTGCTCCCCGCTCCGTCCGCTGTATTCGCTGTCCTCGCTGTCTCCGCCGTCGTCGGGACTGTCCTCTGTCAGCGCGCGGAGAATATCCTCAATGTTGTCCATGCGCCGTCAACTCCCCTCGTGCTGCCGTTACTGCTTACCCAGCATTCTCATCAGCTCTTCGGGCGTGGACGCTCCCTTAAGCTTGTTCATAAGCTCTTTGTTCGACAGCACTGCCCGAAGCTTCTCCTTGTCGGATTTGCTCAGATTTGCGGAAAGTGCTTTGATGTCTCCCTTTTCAAGCGTTTGCCGCAGCTGTTCGGGCGTTGAGCCGAGCTTCTGACTGGCTGCGTTTAATAGTTTCTCAAAGTTGTTGTCTGTCATGGTTATTCCTCCCTGTCTGATAAAACCCGTGCCGGCAGCCGCCGTACGGGCTTTTCGGCGCGGTTTCTTAAATTATCGCCAAATAATCTTAAAAAACCCCTTTTATTTTTCGTTTGATTATGATATAATAGATATCAGTTGTCTTTAGGCAACACTGCGCAAAGCTTGTGCGCAGATTGCTCCGTCAGATTTTTCGTCAGATTGTACAGGGTCAACGCCGGCGGGCTGACACCCGCCAAGGAGAACTTGTGCAAGATGACGGAAAATATGTAAGCAAGATGCGTGCAAAGCGCGAGGCGCGGGATTTGTGCGGTGTTTCCTTTAAAATGCGGATCAATGTCGCGGTTTTCCCGCTTATGACATTATATTCGCGAAAAATTCCCGCAAAACCGATCCGGCGAAAAATGAAAGGTACTTTTTATGAAAATTGTTGTTGTATCCGATACCCATAGAAATTTTGCTGTCCTTGATGAGATAGTCAATAAAAACCTCGACGCTGAGCTTTTTATTCATCTCGGGGACGGGGAAAACGAAGCACGTGACGTGCAGAATCTCCACCTTGACAAGCCCATGGTATATGTCGGGGGCAATTCGGATTTCGGAATGCACAAAAGCACTCAGATAGTAACCGCGTGCGGATATAAGATATTTTGCTGTCACGGGCATCAGCAGCATGTTCACGACGGTCTTGACAGGCTGATCAGCGACGCTAAGGCGAATGACTGCAAGATCGCGCTTTTCGGGCACACCCATCTTTACCGCACCGAGAACATTGACGGGATATTCCTTATGAACCCCGGCAGTCCCGACTGCCCACGCAATCGCAACAAGCCGACCTACGGCGTTATCGAGCTGGACAGTGAGGGCGGTATCAAAATGAATATACTGGCGGTGGGCGGCAAATGAGCGGACTGATTTGTCTTGATGAGGTGGATTCAACCATAAGCTACCTTAAACGCCGTATCGGTGAACTGCCCGACGGCACGGCGGTCATGGCGGAGGTGCAGACCGCGGGGCGCGGAAGGCGCGGTCACAGTTGGGTTTCCGACGGCGGAATGCTGCCGTTGTCCGTGTTGCTGAAAAATCCTCCTCAGCCCGCTACCGTAACGCTATGCTGCGGGGCGGCGGTATGCATGGCTCTTGAGGCGGCGGGAGCGCAGGCGGGCATCAAATGGCCCAACGACGTAGTTGTTTCCGCTCACAAGGTCTGTGGTATTCTATGCGAGAGCGTTTGTTCGGGTGACAATATTTCGGTGGTAGTCGGGCTGGGAGTTAATATTTCACAGAGCGGGGAGTTTTTCCGCGCGGCGGGGATCCCCCACGCAGGCTCTCTTAAGCAGCTTGCGGGGATATCTCCGGACAAGACCGAGCTTGCGGAGGATATCGCCGAAAGGGTGAGGACGCTTTGCGCAATGGATTTTTCGGAGGTCTACGGACTTTACAAGCCGCGCTGCGTTACATTGGGGCGGCAGGTAAAGCTTATCGAAAACGGCGCGGAGCGCATAGCCTTTGCGCGGGATATTGCCGAAAACGGTTTTCTTGTATGCGAGGACGAAAACGGGCGGTTTGAGGTCAGTGCCAGCGAGGTAAGCGTCCGCGGGATAATGGGTTATGTGTGAGGGTTTGGATAATGATAGAAAATGAATTTAAGGTTATTTTAACGCGGGAGCAGTACGAAACACTGCTCTCTTTTTACAAGTGGGACAAGGTTATAGAGCAGACCAACTATTATTACGATACTCCCGTGCTGACGCTTTCCGACAGGCATATTACCTGCCGCGTAAGGAAAATCGGGGAAGAATGTTTTTTACAGGTAAAGCTGCCCAACGGCAGGGATTATTCCCGTATTGAGCTGGAAAAAAAACTCGGCACGCAAGTGCCGGAGAATATCTCGGCTGAGCTGCTGAATGAGCTGGCAGGAACTGCCGCGGAGCTTCCTCTGCCGTGCGTGAGTCTTCTGGGGGCGCTGTCTACTACACGCGGTGTAAAGCGCTTTGAGGGCGCGGAGATCGATCTTGACAAAAGCGAATATTTCGGCAAAACGGACTATGAGCTGGAGATAGAATTTACGGACGAGGCGGCAGCCCGTGCGGTTCTGGCACAATGCGCGGAAACGGCAGGGCTGACCGTAAGAGGGAACGTCTGCGAGGGAAAGATACGCAGATTTCTGGAGGAGTACAGGAAAAATGGAGGGTAAAGAGCTGCTGTGTAATATCCATCTGCTTCACACAACACCTATGGGAGGGGAGCGCATACGGCGAAATCTTCAAATTGAGGGGGACGCTGTGGAGTACTGCCGCGATAAAATTCTTTGTCCCGAAGCCATTATTTCGCGAGAGGGCAAAAATTGGTATGTCGCTTTGGAAAATTGCGTTATCACGGTAAACGCGTCCAGCTATACTATTATAACCGCGCATAAAAGCCCGTTGTAATTTGACGGGCTTAGGGTGTGAAAAAATACAGCAACATAACGCCCCCGCATCAGAATTTCAAAAAGAGTCAGAATTTGCAAGGCAAATTCTGACCGGTTTCCGCAAACGCGCGAAGCGGAACGAAGTGAAGCGGAGCGTGCTTGCGGGAATTTTGAAATTCTTTTAAATCGTCTGGTTTTTGTCAACATAACTTTTAAGCGTTTTCAAGCGTCACAGATTAGATGAACATAGGGAGGAACATATGGTAAGCATTATAGTTTATATAATAGCGGGACTCGGCGCGGGGGTCGGAACGGGACTGGCGGGGCTTTCCGCGGCGGCGGTAATATCTCCGATGCTGATAACTTTCTGCGGGTTTGAAGCGTATGAGGCGGTGGGTATCGCGCTTGCCTCGGACGTGCTTGCTTCGGCGGTTTCTGCATATACATACGGGAAAAACAAGAATCTGGACATAAAAAACGGGCTGGTAATGCTTGCCAGTGTGCTCTGCTTTACCATGGTCGGCAGCTGGGTCGCTTCGCTTGTTCCGAATACCGCAATGGGCGGGTTTTCGGTGTTTATGACACTGCTGCTGGGTATCAAATTTATCGTCAAGCCTGTGATGGCGACAAAGGAGAAGCAGTAGGAAAAATCCGCAAGGCAGAAGGTCATAAGTTCGGTGCTGTGCGGGGTGATAATAGGCTTTATCTGCGGATTTGTCGGCGCAGGCGGCGGAATGATGCTGCTTCTTATACTGACAAGTGTGCTGGGCTATGAGCTTAAGACCGCGGTGGGAACAAGCGTTTTCATAATGACTTTCACCGCGCTTACGGGGGCGTTTTCCCATATAGCTATTTCGGGGAGCATGCCCGATATCACCGCGCTTGTTGTATGCGTTATCGCTACGCTTGTGGGAGCAAGGGTCAGCGCTCTTTTTGCCAACAAGGCTTCGGCAAAAACTCTCAACAGAGTTACGGGCGCGGTTCTGGCGGCTTTGGGCGCGGCTATGATAATTGTGAAATTCCTTGTGAAATAGCGCGTAAAAAGGAGAATCAACGTGATTTTAATAAACAGTAAAGAATCGAATTTGCTGTTGGATAATTTCAAACGGCGCTTTGTCGTATCCGAATATGATCCTAAGAACCAAAAGGTTTGCCGGCTGCTTTGGGCTAATCTGAACTGTAAAGGCGTGGTGCTCCCCACCGATGAATTTGAAAAAATTCCCATAGTGAGCAGCGCCGAGGTATATTTTTACAGCGAACGGGATAAGAAAATGTATACGGCAAAATTCAAGGAGATAGTTGATTATATAAATAGGCTTGAACCGTGGGAGGAGATCGATGCGGAAATATTTGACGACTTGCTTCGGTGGTATATCTGTGTGACCCATGAGGATTTCTGTATTACTTACGGATTATCATAGGACTTGTTTTTGATTGTTTTTTGTCGAATTTCATGAATATTATTGTTGTTTTAACAAACACTACCACAGACAGCACTTGAAAATATCCCAATTTGAAAGGTAGGAATATATGTATGAAAGCGACAGGAATTGTCCGCAGGATTGACGACCTCGGAAGGATCGTCATTCCCAAGGAGATACGCAGAACCATGCGTATCCGCGAGGGCGACCCCCTTGAAATTTATACCAGCCCCGAGGGCGAGGTTATTTTTAAAAAGTATTCTCCCGTGGGAGAGATAAGCGGCACAGCTTCACAGTATGCCGACGTTCTGTCGAAGGTGGGCGGCTGTCCCGCAGTCATCTGCGACCGCGACCATGTTATAGCGGTTTCGGGTATTTCCAAGAAAGAGGTCATTGAGCGCCGCGTTTCCGGCTCTCTGGAGGACCTTATCGAGCAGAGAAAGTCCTATGTTTGCAAGAGCAAGGAGGACAAGCACCTTATGCCCATCGAGGGTGTGGACCGTTACGCGATAGCCTGCTCGCCCATTCTGGCGCAGGGTGATGTGAACGGCGCGGTAATAATGCTTGCGGGAGAGAACAGCGAGGTAGCCACGGGAGAGCAGTCCGCGCTTGTTCAGGCGGCGGCGATGTACTTCGGCAAGCAGATGGAGGAGTAATTCCCACGGTTATAAAATTGTTGCACATAGGATTTGCGGAAAAGTTCTCAAAATCCTGTGTGCAAAATTTTTTTGATTATTTGTAAAATATACTTGATAAAAATTAAAGGATATGTTACAATAGGGTCATAAGAAAAGCAACGCCCGCAAAGAGCAACATTCCGCCCGCGCATGAATTTTCCGCAATCCGCTGTTAAAGCGCAGCGAAACGAAGTGGAGCGGAGCTTTAACAGCGAGGATAGCGTAATACGCCGCAAGGCGTATGAAGCGGTGCGGAAAATTCTTTTAGATAGGTGATGAGATGGCTAAAAATTTGAAGATGAAAGCAGCACGGGCTGCTCTTGATCTGTCGCAGGAGGAGCTTGCGAAAAAGGTCAAGGTGACGCGGCAGACGATAAGCGCCGTGGAAAGCGGGGATTACAACCCGACGATAAATTTGTGCATAGACATATGCAAGGCACTGGGGAAGACTCTTGACGAGCTTTTCTGGAACTGAACGGAGGTAATGTTATGAGCATGAAGTCGTTTGATAAATTCTGTGAGAATCTTATTTTAAAAGCGCCGGGTTCGGAAAAGGAAATATTCGACGAGCGGCAGAAGATAATCCGCTCTGGGCTTACGCTGGAGGCACTTAAAGTATTTATAGCCGTGAGCTTCGCAAATTGTGCTGTGATGGATTTTATTTATAAATGGGCGGAAACTTTCTTCGCTCCGATGATACTGATATTGTGTCTTTGCGCACTGTATTGGCTGATAAGGAACGGAATAAAGGGTACACTGACAGGGGTGAACGGATTGTACGCAAAAAGATATTCGGCAATCATGCTGATAATTATCGGCTCACTTAATCTGGTGAGGTACGCGTTTGATTTGGGTGAGGGAAATTTTATTATAAAGGACGGAATGATTACATCGGATTTCCTGTTAATGATGAGTTTTATTATAGTGATCGTCTGCGGTGTGACCACGCTTGTCATTTTGAGAGGCAGCGGAGATAAAGTTTAAAAGAAGAAAGGGAGATGTGAGTTATGAGCCTGAAATCTTTTGACAAATTCTGTGAGAAAATAATTATGGGCGAACCTGATCCGATATATCGTAAGGAAATTTTTGACGAGCGGCAGAATCAGGTGCGCTCAAAGCTGATCATCGAGGCGCTGACAGTGTTCGGAGCGGCGGTGAGCTTGAACACGCTTGTTATGGACTGCGGAGTGAAGTGGTGCGATGGATATTTCGCGCCGGTAGTGCTAATAATTGCGCTGTGCTATATGTACTGGCTGATAAGGGCGGTGAAAAAAGGGCGCGATGTTCGGCGTTGATGGAACGGCTAAGGCGGAGCACAACGCAGGCACTTTCATTGGTATGTCTATCGTGTATCCGCTTCTGATATTCCTCAATGAGGACAGGGAGATATACATATTCCGCGACGGTATGCTTTCGGAATTTTTCGTAATGATGTTGTTTTATGTGATTGCGGTAGTCTGCGGAGTTGTCACGCTGGTCCTTGCGCACAAGGAAAAGAAGCGGGTAAAGGCGGAGGAAGCACAGGAAAATCCACACAAAATGGGGTGAGAATCCGTAATGTCGTGATTCGGACAGTGTTTGCTAAATGCAATACCGCACAAATCTTGTGCTCAGACTGTATATAAAGGTTGACATAGAGCTAATTATTTAAAAAAATTTCAAAATTTCCGCTAAGCATACTACGCTTCACTTCGTTCCGCTCCGCATGCTTAGCGGAAACCGCGTGCGTTTGCGTTCGCAAACGCACGACTTTTTGAAATTTCATGCGCCGACATTGCGTGGCATACAAGCTTTTTCTACAAGCTGCGCACAAATCTTGAGCTGTCAGCTTGTATATAAAGGTTGACCAAGGGCGGATTATTTAAAAAATTTCAAAATTTTCTCTATGCATACTCCTTGCAGCTTTGCTGCAAGGAGTATGCATAGAGAAAACCGCACGCGTTTGCGAACGCAAACGCGCGACTTTTTGAAATTTAATACGACGATATTGCGTGGCAATAGGCTTTTTCTAAAAGCTGACCGCACAAATACTGTGAGGTATTGCCTTAAATAATTGGCTTTTTGGTGGTTGACTTAACGTGAAAAGTGTGGTATAATAATGTAATATACGAAATGAAAACGTTTTTATTTGTGATAAGGGGGTGCGCCGATGGTAAAAAGAATAATATCCGCCGCTCTGTGCGCGGCAGCGCTTATCGGGCTGTGCTCCTGTTCAGAAGGAGCGCCGCTTCCCGACGAAACCTCGGAAGTGGAGCAGACGCTGGATATAGTTGGGAACAACTTCTCCCCTGTGCCGACGGTAAAGCTGGAAACACCCGTGATAACCTATCTGGGCACGGGTTCTGTGCCGCAAAGCTCCGCGGAGCTTTACCGCAGAACCTACGCGGCGCAGTATTTCGACGCTTCAAGCGGACAATATGTTTTCCCCGACGGTTCAGGTACGCTTATAGTGAGCAGAACCGTGACCGAGGGGCAGCTCCCCGACGAGCTTATCGCGAGTATTCAGTCCGATGCTTCTCCCGATCTTACGGACAAGCTGGATAATTCTTACCCTTATCTGATGTCAAGAAATATATATGAGGATTTGACTGCTTATATGGATATGTCCTCGCCGCAATGGGTTGATATGGGGGAGTACGTCGACCGCTACGAGTTCAACGGAAAGCATTTTTACTACCCGTGGGATTATACCATGTCGCCGCAGCTGCTTTTTTACAACCGAGGGCTGTTTGAACAGTACGGGATACCCGATCCCGCGGAGCTTATCGGGGAAGATAACTGGACTTGGGAAACTTTTCTGGAGGGCTGTCGGCTGTTCGCGTTGGCAGATAATAACGCCGTGGGGTTGTACGGCAAAGATATCGCGGAAAATTTTATAGCCTCGACCGGGGTAATGCTTATAGGCAGGGACGAGAACGGCAAGCTGATGAGTAATTTCTCTTCGGAAGAAGTTTCCCGCGCCGCAGAGTGGCTCGGAGAGCTTGCGCCAAGCGTTTCGGGAGATTGTCCCGAAAGTGCCGCGGAAGATGGGCTGGCTGCGTTTTACTCCGCGGACAGGGAGTATGCCGATAAAACGGAGCTGTTTTTTGTGCCCTACCCCAGGGACGAGCGGGCGGAAAAATATTTTTGCCGCGCTTCAACCCGCGGATATCTTGTTCCCAAAGGCGCCAAAAATGTTGTCGGAGCGTGCTGCTTTATAAATTGCTGCCGTCTGGATATTTACGGCGACGTGCCGGAGGAAACGACTTTTTCCGATGAAACGGGCTTCGTAATGGGAACAACCGAAAGCGGTGAGCCGCAAACGGGTGAATCCGAAACTGATATAAATCCCGCGGATATCCTTATAAAGCTGAGAAACCCCGACTTGTTCAGCGGAGTGGCTGACGAAAACAGGTGCTTCTCGGAGGAAATCAATGCGGTTATAGACAGAATGCTCGACAATATCCTGATTTCGGACGATATCGGTTGGGAGCAACGGTGCGCCGAAAATCTTCCCGTAATAAATGCCGCCGTTGACGAACTTAATTCACTGATATAATTTTAATATCCCCGCTGTCATGCGGGGATCAAGTTTGTACGAAAGATTATTTGCCACGCAATGTCGGCGCATTAAATTTCAAAAAGCTCGCATTTGCCATTTGGCAAATGCGAGCGGTTTCCGCAGTCGCGCAGAGCGAAACGAAGTGAAGCGGAGCGTGAGTGCGGA
>CAJULF010000040.1 GCA_910587135.1 uncultured Oscillospiraceae bacterium | reverse complement strand
GCTTAACTTTAAACCCCTCTTCCTTCACTGAAGTGGGGTTTTTCTACAGTCTGAAATATCAAAAAGCGCACATTTGCCGTATGGCAAATGTGCGCTTCAGCTTGTAGAAAAAGCCTATTTGCCACGCAATGTCGGCGCATTAAATTTCAAAAAGTCGTGCGTTTGCGAACGCAAACGCGCGCGGTTTCCGCTAAGCATGCGGAGCGGAACGAAGTGAAGCGGAGTATGCTTAGCGGAAATTTTGATATTTTTTTAAATAATTAGCCTTAGGTCAACCTTTATATACGGGATGATCAGCAGATAAAATCCAATGCTGTTTTATTTGATTGCCAGGAATCCCGCCTGCATACAGGAAACCCATAAAATTTCAGCCGCGCGGAAGCCGCAGCTTTTGATAATATTTATTTCACCGTTTATTGTGATGGGGAAATATTCCTTTCCGTACCGTGAAATATGGCGTTCGCATTCTTCCTCGGAGCGTCCGCGCTCAAGCTGGAACTGCCGCCAGCGCTTTAGGTAAAGCTCCGTCAAGTTTTCAGTCGGCGCGAATTTTCAAAGCAAAAATACATTCCGCCGCTTTTTAAAGCGTTGAAACAATTCCGAACTGCTTTTACTCTATCGTTCACACCGAAATAATGGTTTATCATTATCGCGGTTACCACATCAAACTCCTCATTATAGGGCAGCGAACGGATATCCGCACGGATAAACTCCGTGTTTGGAGCGGCAAACCGCGATTCGGCGACCTCAAGCATTTTTTCGGAGCTGTCGCAGAACACAAAGCGCTCGATACCGATATTGTTCAAAACAGTGCGGGCCATTTCTCCCGTTCCGCAGCCAACGTCAAGCCAGCTTACCGCGTCCGATTTGCGGGCGCGCACAGCGTCAGCTATCTGCACGAAAAAATCCTCGTAAAACGGCACTGTATC
This sequence comes from uncultured Oscillospiraceae bacterium, assembly GCA_910587135.1. GTDB lineage: Bacteria > Bacillota > Clostridia > Oscillospirales > Ruminococcaceae > CAG-115. The sequence continues at coordinate 23,457 of CAJULF010000040.1, read as the reverse complement.
GCGGATATTTCTGTCATACTCCGATGAAGAAAACGCGCTTTTGTTATCTGTCATTCTTTACAAACCGCCTTTTTCCCGTAAGCCGCTCCACTGTAAGCTTCAGAACGGTGGTGCGCGGTATAGCGTCCCTGCTGAATTTGAATTCTTCAAGGTGATAGTGGCTCATAAGAACGCACAGCGCTTCGTATTTTTTATCCTCGTCCACTATTTCCACCCGTCCGCTGCCGATAACGCTTTCGTACTCCATGGTGCAGTGTCCCGTTTTCTCGTCGCACACCAGTCTGTGCGAGCAGTCCATCTCAAAGCATGCACGGTTGTCCGCGGCGATTATCTCCAATTTTCTGCCCTCGGACGCGCTGTGAAAATACAGCGTGACGACCCCGCTCTCAACCTCCATACCGAAATTCATAGGCAGTATGTAGGGATATTCCCCGTCGTTTAAAGCCAGCCGGCATACATCGCACCGTTTCATTACATCGATTATCTCGGTTAAATCTTTTATTTCCCTGTCGCTCCTGCGCATTTTTCCAATCCTTTCTTTCTTTTTTATTTATTTTATCACACGTGCAATAAAATGTCAATAAATATCATTCCGAAATTTTCTCCAGAGCAGCCGCCATTATCTCTCCCAGAAGTTCTCCCGTATAAACCGCTTCCTCAAAGCTGTTGGCATGCCCCCCCACTTCGATAAGCAGTGAACCTGTTGTGATATGCTGATTGTAGTTTCGGTAGTCAAACAGAACGGGGCGGGCAAGCCCGGGGTACAGCTCTTCGGAGGTGTTTTGCAGCAGGCAGGCAAAACGCAGATTTTCCATATAATTCGGCATATTGAAGCGCCCGTCGTCGCAGCCTGATATTATCATGAACTGAGCGGCGGTTTTTCCGTTTATTTCCGCTATGGGAGCAATACGGCTGCCGTCGGTTTCCTCTATTGCGTCACGGTGCAGGTCGATAACCACCTTAATGCTCGGGTACTCTTCCAGTGCCGCTTGGATAGTCGCTTCGCTTCTGTCGTAAGAGCCCGTGTAGGTGGGATAGTCGTGCTCTGTGCAGTCGTGCAGTACCGAAACGCCGCGTTCCGCAAGGCTTTTTGAAAGCACATCTCCGACTGCGGCCATGTTGCGTGAGCAGTCACGGGTACGCGAGGGGAACTCCTCGTCGTAATAATCCCGCGAATAAGGCTCGTAGCTCTCGGTGGTGTGGGTATGAACTATCAGCACTTGAGGCTCTCCGCTGCCGCTTTCCAAGCGGAATTCGGGAAGCTTCTCCGCGCTTTCCGAAAGCTCCGCGTTGTCTATGGACGACATATTGCGAAGCTGCGCTCCGCTCGACAAAGTAATGGTATCGGGGGAGTCAGTTGCCCCGTAGTGCCGCCGTATTATCGCGCCGCTGTTATTGCCCTCCGCCGTAAGGTCAAGCCCGTCGGTTATATCGGAAGCTCCGCGCGTTATAAGCGTCCCCGACGGCATACCCTCGGGAAGACTTTCGCTGTCGGGCGGCTGTACCGTTTCGGAGGTTTCTGGAAGCGACTGCTCCGTGCTCTCCTCCGACTGCTCCGCGGACGCTTCAGGCAGCGCGGGAATCTGCGTGATATCGGGATTTTTTCCAGAATCGTCGGGCATGGTTATCACGTTTTCCCGTGGATTTTTTTCCGCGGTTTCGGTCGGGATAACTCCCGCGGATATGTATGCCGCCGCCCTTACCGCTTGTCCGATATTACCGTCCGTGCCCGCCAGAATCGGACAGGCTATTGCCGCCGCAGCGATAATGACCGATTTTATCTTTCCCATATTTTTCGCTCCCGTCTTAATGATTTTTACCATTATATTCGGCGGGATTACATAATATAACATAAACACGCCCGCAGTGGTGCTGCAAAACAATCGCCGCAGAGTATCCCCCGCGGCGATCTGTGAGTTGAAATTGGGAGATTTTCGCCGCTGAAACGGCTGTTTTCCTGATGAATGGCTATGATATATGCACGATTATTCAAGGATTATTGTAAACGGACCGTCATTCAGCAGCTCCACCTTCATTTCCGCGCCGAACACCCCTGTGCGCACGACGGGTATCTCGCTGCGGCAAAGCTCCGTGAAATATTCATACAACCGCTTTGCCTCGTTCGGCTCTTTGGCGAGCAGAAAATTCGGACGGTTTCCCCTGCGGCAGTCCGCGTAAAGTGTGAATTGGGATATGACCAGCAGTTCTCCGCCCACGTCCTTTATCGAAAGATTGGTTCTGCCCTCGCTGTCGGAGAATATCCTCAGATTTATCAGCTTTGCCGCGAGCCGCTCACAGTCCGCTTCGCTGTCCTCCGCGCCTATTCCCGCAAGCACCAGCAGACCGCCGCTTATCTCGCCGACCGTTTCCCCGTCAACTTTGACATTAGCGCGCTCAACGCGCTGTATCACAAGCTTCATTTGTTTCTCTCCTTATCTGTGGCGACCGCCTCCGCCGCCGTGTCCGCCGCTTCGGTGACGTCCTCCTCCGCCGCCGTGACTGCTGCCTCCGCGGCTTCCGCCGCTTGATGTTGTATATGTGCGGATGTATTCCTTTACAAAAACATCGGATTTTCTTGTGACGGCAGTCCTGTTCCCGTCAAGATAGCTGACCGCACTGACAGGCACTTTCTTCGTGTATCCTGCCGCTACTTTGCCGGTTATAATAAGTGACATCACAAGACCAATCACCAGCGACCCTAAAAATATGGCATACAAACCTTCAAGATCAACGCTTATCGAACCTTGAAAGGTGTCTGCCGAGCTTCCCCTGTACTTTACAAGAGCATCGCAGAAATCCTTTACCGCTTCCTCAAAACCGGATGAATCCAGACCGTCATACACGCTGTTAAAAATCCTGTCGGTTTTACTGTCATAGTAATCCCGCGCTCTTCCGCTCGTAGATATCCAATCCACATAGTCGGCATAAGCCGGATTTCCGTTGGAATTTAAGAGCATGAGCACAACAGTGGAACTTCCTGTGCCAAAATTTGAATCTCCAAAGTTATCGGCGTAATCTTTATAATACATTCCGTTCAGATCGGCGGTAATTACCACACCGATATTGCATTCTATGATATCGGCGGTTTTTTGCATATATTCTGTCAGCTTCGCCTCGTTTGTGTCGGAAATACAGCCGTCCAAATCAACCAGAACCGCCTTATATACAGCGTCCGCGGCGGCGGACACATTCATAAATATCATGCAGCAGAATACCGCCGCTAAAGCTGCCGGTACAGATATGGCTCTCTTTACCTTAGAAAGCATTTGCAATCACCCCCAACAGTTTTGCCAACATCAAAATCGCGCCGGGTATAAGAAATATCCCCGCTCCAAAAAGGAACTTTTTAAGTCCGCTTACGGGAAGCTGTCCGAACATAGTACCCGTCTGACCGTTCATGGCGAATGCATAGTCCTTGCCGTTATAGGTGTAATTCAGAAACCACACCGGCAGAAGCGCGTAAACATAGGTCTGCCGTCTGGGAGCGACCCGTATTCTTACGTTTTCAAGTGAGCCGTACTCTTTTGCGCACTCCCTGAGAAGCTGCTCCGACGCCTGCCGCACACGTTCGTCTATTCTCTGCGCCGCCTCCTGCTTGGGAACATCGTACTTCTCCGCGGCGCAGCCCGAAAGATAAGACATAGAAAACGGCTTCAGACCGCTGTAATTAAACGGCTCTATGCTCTCCATCAGGCTGTCGTCAATACGCCGCGAGCCGTCGCAGGGCACACGTATGAATGTCAGACCCATGCCGCGCTCCACATTATACACCTTTGTCTTTACATACCGCGTACTGCCGCTGCTCCAGCTTGTCACCTTTTTTCCCTCGGCGGTCATTTCCGCGTCAAATATGCCGCTTTTCAGCCAATAGGGAACATAAAGCGCCGAAACGCTGTTTATCTTCGCGTTCTCCTTAAATCCCTTCGGCAGCAGGAATTTTCCCTTTATGTACTTATTGAATCCGCTCTCCGCCTGCTCGCGCGTGGTTGAAAACGGTATTATCACATCGGGCTTGAAATCCCCCGAGAGCCGTCCCGACAATATAACCGGAGTGTGGCAGAAATGACAGCGCGTCGAAGCCGTAAGACTATCGCAGATTACTCCCGCGCCGCAGTTTGGGCAGCTGTACAGTGCGCTCTGCTGAGCAAACTCCTCGTCCTGTGTCTGCTCCGCCGACAGCTTCGCTTCATTCTCATCAAGCGCCATCTGCTCGTTGTCCCTGAACAGATTCTTTATATCCCTCTCCTCAAAAACACCGTCGCAATAAAAACAGCGGAATTTCCCAAGACTGTTGTCATACTCCAGTGCCGCGTTGCAGTTAGGGCACTGATACGTTACGGTTTTTATCTCCATAATCTTCTCCTTTTTTAAAAGAATTTTCAGCACCGTAACGGCTTGCTTTGCAAGTCGTTTCAGCCCTGTTTATAAAGGTTGACCTAAGGCTGATTATTTAAAAAATTTCAAAATTTCCGTTAGTCATACTCCGTTACGCTACGCTTCACTCCGCATGCCTAACGGAAACCGCGCGCGTTTGCGAACGCAAACGCACGACTTTTTGAAATTTAATGCGCCGACATTGCGTGGCAAATAGGATTTTTCTACAGACTGACGGCTTACTTTGCAAGTCGTTTCAGCCCTGTTTATAAAGGTTGACCTAAGGCTGATTATTTAAAAAATTTCAAAATTTCCGCAATCACGCGCCGTTCGCTTCGCTCACTCCGCGCGATTGCGGAAACCGGTCATAATTTTCTTCGCAAATTATGACACTTTTTGAAATTTCATGCGTGGGCGGTCAGCGGATTTCGGCTTTCAGTGCCTTTGACCTCACTTTTTTGTGCGGCTCTCGAATTTTATCTTCTTTCTTCCCTATTCTCAAAGGGTCTATGCTACGGTTAAAAATGCCTGTCAGTTATCGACTTTTATCCGTTCCATCACCTTGCCGATACTCTCATTTATCACCAGCTCCGCGGATTTATCCGCGCTTATCTCCGACTTGTTTATCACCACAAGATGTCTGCCGCTGAAATACCTTACCAATCCCGCAGCGGGGTACACCACCAGTGAAGTGCCGCCGATTATAAGCGTATCCGCCGCCGCGATCTCCTCGGTTGCCCGCACGAGGTCATCCTCTTTAAGTCCTTCTTCGTACAGCACCACGTCGGGTTTTATGCGCCCTCCGCATTTACATCGGGGAACTCCCGCGCTTTCCGTGACAGCCGAGAGCGGATAAAATTTCCCGCAGCTTTCACAGTAATTCCTGTGCACACTGCCGTGAAGCTCTATAACATTCATGCTGCCCGCCGCCTGGTTAAGCCCGTCTATATTCTGCGTTATAACGCAGGACAGCTTTCCCGCCTTTTCCAGCTCCGCCAGCTTCAGATGCGCCGCGTTGGGCTTTGCTTCGGGAAATATCATACGGTCGCGGTAAAACCGATAGAACTCCTCGGTGTTCCTCATATAAAACGTATGGCTCACTATCTGCTCGGGCGGGAAGCTGTATTTCTGCGAATACAGCCCGTCCTCGCTGCGGAAATCGGGAATACCGCTTTCGGTGGAAACTCCCGCTCCGCCAAAGAAAACTATCCGTTTGCTGTCGTCAATGATTTCCTGTAAATTCATAATATCACCGTAACACCACTACACCACTACACTATTACATACCGGTCGGTATATAAAAGTTGACCTGAATTGGATTATTAAAAAATTTTTCATAATTTCCGCCGGTCATACTCCATGCTGCTGCGCAGCACACAGCATGTATATAAAGGTTGACCAAGAGCGGATTATTTAAAAAATTTTCAAAATTCCCGCACGCACGCGCCGTTCGCCGCGCGAGGTTCTGCGCAAAACGTTCAGAATTTGCGAAGCAAGTTCCGACACTTTTTGAAATTTCATGCACCGGCATTGCGTTATCAATAAGCCTTTTCTACAAACTGAACATATTTGAGTTGTTTATCGCCGCCACAAGCGCTCTCAGCGAGGCGGTGATGATATCCGTGTGTATGCCCGCGCCCCAGCTTATTCCCGCGGGTGTGGTTATGCCTATGTAGGAAGCCGCCTTTGATTTAGAGGACTGTTCCATAGCGTTCTCGGTAAACGTTTCAATATGATATTCAATGCCGAGTCCGTTCTTTATTGCGTTGGAAACCGCGTCAAGACGTCCGTTTCCCTCTCCGCTGAGCACGCGCTTTTCCCCGTTTATCTTAAGGGTGACCCTCGCCGTTATGATATCGCCTTGGGTATAATGCGCTTCTGCCAGCTCCAGCGGCGCGCGGCGCAGATAATTCTGTTCAAAAATATCATATATTTCTTTGGGCATAAGCTCCTTATGCGCTTTGTCGGAAACTCCCTTGACAATATACCCGAAGCTTTCGCGCATTTTCGGGGGCATATCTATACCGTAGGTCTGCTCCATGAGATAGCCTATGCCGCCCTTTCCCGACTGGGAGTTGATGCGGATAACATCGCCCTCGTATTCGCGTCCCACATCGTGCGGGTCTATGGGTATATAGGGAACGGTCCATTTTTCGGATTTCTTTTCCTCGCGCCACTTCATTCCCTTTGCGATCGCGTCTTGGTGAGAGCCGCTGAAAGCCGCGTAAACGAGCTGTCCGCTGTACGGCATGCGCTCGTATACTTTCATTCGGGTAAGGCGCTCATATGCTTCGGTGAGCTTGGGCAGATTTGAGAGATCAAGCTGAGGTTCGGTTCCGTGCAGATACATATTCAGCGCAAGCGTGATTATGTCCACGTTTCCCGTGCGCTCGCCGTTTCCGAAAAGAGTTCCCTCTACTCTGTCCGCGCCCGCAAGCAGACCGAGCTCAGTATCGGCGACCGCGCAGCCCCTGTCGTTGTGCGGGTGCAGCGACACTATAACATTCTCCCTGTCGTGGAGAGTTTTGCACATATACTCTATCTGCTGTGCGTAGACGTGTGACATCGACTCCGCAACCGTAACGGGAAGGTTTATGATGACCTTGTTGTCGGGCGTGGGCTTCCATATATCAATTACCGCGTTGCATATCTCGGCGGCGAATTCGGGTTCTGTGCCCGTAAAGCTCTCGGGGGAATACTCAAAGCGGAAGTTGCCGGGTGTTTTGGCTTTGTATTCGTTGAGCATTTTCGCGCCCGTGACCGCGATATCTGTTATTTCATCCTTGCTCTTGCGGAAAACCTGCTCACGCTGCGCGACGGAAGTGGAATTGTAAAGATGGACTATGGCGTTCTTGCAGCCCTCCAGCGCCTCAAATGTCTTTTTGATAATATGCTCTCTGGACTGGGTAAGAACCTGCACGGTCACATCATCGGGAATAAGCTCCCGCTCGATAAGCGCGCGGCAGAATTCGTATTCCGTATCGCTCGCCGCGGGAAAGCCTATCTCTATTTCCTTGAAGCCTACCTCAACCAGATATCCGAAAAATTCCAGTTTTTCCTCCAGGCTCATAGGAATGATAAGCGCCTGATTTCCGTCGCGCAGATCCACACTGCACCAGACAGGCGGCTTTTCGACATACTCCTTTGCCGTCCAGTCAAGGCAGGGGAACGGCGGCATAAAATAGCGGCGTTCATATTTGTTTGCATTTGTCATAATTTTATTCCTTTCATCTACTCGTATTTCCGAATATTTAAAAAAGACTTCATCTCCATAAAAAGAGATGAAGTCTTAAAGCTCCACGGTACCACTCTCATTGGCATAAAATGCCCGCTCCGTCACATCATACAATGTGCTTCTCGATAACGGGAGAAACCGTAACGGCTTAATTGCGAAAAGCGTTCTGCCGTTCTGCTCAAGGAGGAGTTATTACCGCGCGGCAATGCCGTTTTTCACCAAACAACGGCTCTCTGAGAATCCCGCATCGGCTTTGTTTCCTATCGGCGCATTTCAAAATATTCTGAATACATTATATCACCTTTTTCCGCTCTTGTCAAGTGGAAAAAATATTTTTTCGCGGCAAATTGACAAAATACCGCGGCGAACAGACGTTCAAATCGCACTGATTTTATCGGGTTATCCGGGAACGGCTAAAAGAAGCGCCTGTTTTTGTACGGATATCTCCGCTCTTGTGATACATCCGCCGTACTCGCCGTCCAGATCCCATTCCATCTCTTCCTCGCTTTCCACGGTCAGCCTGTCCGTGCGCAGCCTTATAACGTTGTCACAAACGCGGCTTTGGTCGAGCACCGCGCTGCGGATACCGTCAAGCTCCGCAAGGCTCTTGGGACGCTTTATGAACATACAGTCCAGAAGTCCGTCGTCCATAGCCGCGTCCGAGGGAATTATTTTGGTCAGCCCCGCCACCGAGAGCGTATTTCCCGCCATTCCGAAGATAAATTCCCCGTCAAAGCTTTCGCCGTCGGCGGTCACGGTGAGCCTTGCCGATTTCTCGGTAAAATAATTCAAGTCAAACAGCTTCATTCCCTCCAGGAAATAGGCGAACGCTCCGAAAAAGCTCTTGAGCTGCCTGTCCGTGGAGTAGCTTACCTCGGTAAACGCGCCGAACGCCGCAACATACGCAAAACGCGAGCCGTTGAATATCCCCGCGTCTATCCCGCGGAAATTCTCCCTTACTATCATATCCGCCGCTTCCGTCATAACGCGCGGTATCTTAAGGGAGCTTGCAAAATCGTTCATCGTTCCCGCCGGAATATACCCGCAGCGCTTGTCCGAGGGCTGACCGCTCATACCGTTAAAAAGCTCGTGCAGCATGCCGTCGCCGCCGCAGGAGCATATCAGTTCATATTCTCCTGCATATTCCGCGATAAAATCCCGCCCGTCCCCCGAATGAGACGTCGGGTGCGCCGTAACATCGTACCCGTCCGCGGTGAAAAGCGATATGATATCGGGCAGAGAGCGCAGTATACCGCCCTTTCCCGAAAACGGATTATATACAAGCAGCAGCTTTTTTCTTGGCATACTTTATCCCTCCTGATTAAGAGAATTTACCGCACCGCAGCGGCTTTTATTTATAAGCTGAATTTTTTAGACTATCGGCTTGCAGAAAAAGCTCCAGACTGTATATAGAGGTTGACCAAGGGTGAATTATTTAAAAAAATTTCAAAATTTCCGTTAGTCATACTCCGTTCCGCATGCCTAACGGAAACCGCGTGCGTTTGCGTTCGCAAACGCACGACTTTTTGAAATTTCATGCGCCGACATTGCGTGGCAAATAGGATTTTTCTACAGACTGAGTCTGAAATTTGTTCGGCTTTTCAAAAGCTTTTTTTATTATTATACCACCACGCCGTTTCAAAATCAAGAGTATTATCGAAATTTTCCGCGTTTTGCCGCAAATCCCGTTTTGCTCTGTTTGCTTTTATCCTTTTTCCCTGCCAGCAGTATTCCGCACATGATAAGCACACAGGCTGAAATAAGCGCGCTCGCGGAAAACGGACGCACTTCAGCGGCGGGCGACAGCGCTTCGGCGGCGGGCTGGGGAAGCAGCAGAGCGGGCAGCGACAGCAGAGCGCTGAGAAGCGCGGCGGGCAGTCGTGACGCCATAAAAGACTTGAGCGGTATCCCTCTCGCCACAGCCATGACTTGAATATGCACACATACTCCGCCAAACGATAACATTCCCGCGCAAAACGGCAATACCCATTCCGCGGCAGGTTTGAGAGATTTTAAGCGGGTGACTTCCAGAAACGCGGGCATAATGCTCTCGGAAAGCTCTCCGGCTCCCATAAGCGAAAAAATCCCGCTTGCCGCCGAGGTAATTCCCAGAATATCCATAAGCGAAAAAATCACGGCAAACGCGGTTATCATCACGCATACGGTGAACATGACCCGAGCGGCGCTCATTACGGAATCGGTAAAGCACTCCGCGTTAAAGCGGAACGAGGAGCGGCTTTCTCTGAGCGTTATTTCCCCTTTCAGACGCACCGCGGCAGCTATTATAAGCGAAGAGCAGAAGCATGCGGCAAAAATCGCCAGTCCCGCCGCCGCGCTGCCGAAAATCTTTACTCCCACTATACCGATAACGAACGATGGCCCGCTGCCGAAGCAGCAGCACAGCATCCTGCCCGCGTCTTCCCGCGAAATGCGGTTTTCTGAGGTTAGCCGTGACAGCAGCTTCGCTCCCACGGGATAACCTCCGATATTGCCCAGCACTATAACCGCGCAAAGCTCCTCGTCCATACGCAGCAGACGGGAAAGCGGCAGGGTTATCGGGCGCAGAAGCAGCCTGTACAGACCGCTCGACTGAAGCCATATCGCCAGCACGGTAAACGCGAAAAGCGACGGAACTATTACCTCAAGACAGTCACGGACAGCACCCGACACCGATCCGGAAACCGTTTCGGGGTTAAGCAGAATAAGCGCTCCCGCCGCCGCGGACAGCGCCGCAAGAAAATATTTCATGTTCTTCCTCCGCTGTTATTCCTTGTTTACTCCCGCAACTCCCCCCGCGGCGGCAAACGCAAGACAGATAAGCGCCTTTATCGGCAGCAGAAAGCTGCCCGCCGTTCCGAAAATAAGGGATAAAAGCAGCAGCGGAATAAAAAACAGCGCTCCGCACAAAGCGCCTATCTTAAGACCGTCGCGGCGGCGTATTATTCCCGCGGTCCTGCCGCATACAAAGCTGCCGACAGCCGAGGCGGCGATTGCCGCCGCTCCGGCCGCCCCCGCGGAAGCGCCAAAAAGCGAGAGCAGCAGCGCACCCAGCGCCACGGTGATGAGAGCCGCCGTGCCGCCGCAAATCATTCCCGCAGCAAACGGAGCGGCAGGGGATTTTTTCTTTTTTCTCATAATATTCCGCCTTTCGCGTGAAATATCGGGGACGGCGGTCGGGACGAGCATTCCGAACCGCCTCCGTCAACCTATACTATGCGTGACTCGTCCGAAATATGGCTGTATAAGCGGATTATTCTGTATGACGCATCGGACGGAGAAAATTGTTTAAAATATTCAGAAGGGGCGACGGATTTTTTTGCATTTTCCACAAAATTCCGCAAAAATTCAAAAAAATGCGGTCAAACAGATTGTCATTTTACAAAGAATATGATATAATATTTTGTAGCTTGCGGACTTTGGGAACGTAAAGCGTTAAAATGAAAACGTTTTTTTGGTGGATCTGCGTGAAACAGCCCGCGGTTTTTTTAGAAAATGACACTGTTTTATGAACAAAGGAGAAAATTATGAAGTTAAAAAGAATTTTTGCGGCGATAGTGGCTGCTGCGGCTCTTACTGCGACATTGACCGCTTGTAAGGGCGACGGTTCCGGCGATAAGGTATACAATATCGGCATTTGCCAGTTGGTAGAGCACCCCGCGCTCGACGCTGCGACCGAAGGCTTTATGGCGGCTCTTACCGAGAAGCTTGGTGAGGAAAACGTAAAGTTCAACGAGCAGAATGCGCAGAATGAGATGACAAACTGCACAACTATATGCAACACTTTCGTTTCGGGTAATGTAGACCTTATACTTGCGAACGCCACAGGTGCGCTTCAGGCTGCCGCTTCCGCTACCAATTCCATTCCGATTGTGGGAACATCCATAACCAGCTATGCTGTGGCAATGGGTATCGACGACTGGGCCGACAAGACATTCGACAACGTTACAGGCACGTCCGACCTCGCTCCCATCGACGGTCAGGAGGACATGCTCGTGGAGCTGTTTCCCGATGTTAAGCAGGTAGGCATTATCTACTGCTCGGCAGAGGCTAACTCCAAGTATCAGGTGGATCTGTTCAAGGCGGAGCTTGAGGCGGACGGAATTGCCTATAAGGAGTATTCCGTTGCGGATTCCAACGAGATACAGGCTGTTGCCACAACGGCGGTTGGCGAGTGCGACGTTCTTTACATTCCCACCGACAATACCCTCGCCAATGCAGCGGAAACGATAAGAAACGTTGTTGTTCCCGCCAAGATACCCGTTATCGCGGGCGAAGAGGGTATATGCAAGGGCTGCGGCGTTGCCACGCTTTCCATCAGCTACTATGATATCGGCTATAAGGCGGGCGAGATGGCATACGACATTCTTGTAAACGGCACCAAGGCGGGCGATATGGATATCGCGTTCGCTCCGCAGTTTGTCAAGATGTATAATGCGGAGATATGCAACGAGCTCGACATCACTCCCCCCGAGGGATATGAAGCTGTAGCTTCGGAGGAATAACAAGCATTACCGGTTTTTACGGCAACGGGGCGCGGATCAAAAGTCTGTTCCCCGCTTTGCCGTTAGAGCGCGGCTGTTTAACAGGAGAAGAAAATGACTCAGCTTACGACATTTGTCAACGCGATGCCCGGAAACATATCACAGGGACTGATATGGGGAATTCTCGCGATAGGTGTGTTTATTACCTATAAAATACTGGATTTCGCCGACCTTACCGTAGACGGCTCTATGGCAACGGGCGGCGCTGTGTGCGTTATGCTCATCACCAACGGCTGCCCCGTGTGGCTGGCGATAGTGTGCGCGTTTATAGCAGGGTGTCTGGCGGGGCTTATAACGGGTCTGCTTAACACCCTTCTGGGTATACCGGGGATACTGGCGAGCATATTGACACAGATGGCGCTGTACTCGATAAACCTTGATATCATGGGGCAGTCAAACCGCCCGGTCAGCGTTGACAAATACTCTCTGATAGTGTCATCGCGCGAGGTAAACGTTATAGGCAACTCGCCGGTAACGATAATTCTGGCGCTTGTCAAGATTTTTGTTATAGTGGCGGTCATTATTGCGGCGCTGTATTGGTTCTTTGGCACGGAATACGGCTTTACTATCCGCGCGACGGGCTGCAATCAGAATATGGCAAGAGCGCAGAGCATAAGCACAAAGAAGTCCACCGTTATCGCGCTGGTTCTCTCAAACGGTCTTGTCGGGCTTTCGGGAGCGCTTCTTGCTCAATATCAGGGCAACGCGGACGTAAATATGTCGCGCGGCGCTATTGTTATCGGTCTGGCGGCGGTAATTATCGGCGATGTGCTGGGAACGGTCATCTTCGGAAAGCGTTTTAATTTTGTGGCACGGCTCGCGTTTACCGCGATAGGCGGTATCATCTACTTCGTGGTGCTTCAGATAGTTACTATTATCGGACTTCCCTCGCAGAACAACAAGCTGTTCTCGGCGGTGGTGGTTATCATATTCCTTGCCGTTCCATATCTGCGGAAAAGCGCCAAGACCTCTTTCAGGCGGGCGGCGAAAAATTCCCTAAGGAAAGGAGCGCCGAAGGATGCTTGAGCTTATCGATGTAAAAAAGACTTTCAATCTCGGAACGGTAAACGAGAGAAAGGCGCTTAACGGCGTTACCATCACACTGGAGGATGGGGACTTCGTTACGATTATCGGCGGAAACGGCGCGGGAAAATCCACCACGCTCAACGCCGTGGCAGGCGTGTGGCCCATTGACGACGGCGCGATATATATCAACGGGAAAAATGTTGTGGGACTTCCCGAGCATAAGCGCGCGGGATTTATCGGGCGCGTGTTTCAGGACCCAATGACGGGCACGGCGGCTACCATGGAGATACAGGAAAATCTTGCTCTTGCGGCGCGCAGGGGTAAGCCGAGGGGGCTTTCATGGGGGATTACGCGCAGGGAGCGCGAGGAGTATCACGAGCTGCTGAAAATGCTTGGTCTTGGTCTGGAGGACAGAATGTCCACAAAAGTCGGTCTGCTTTCGGGCGGTCAGCGTCAGGCTCTCACGCTGTTGATGGCTACTCTCAAAAAGCCCGATATACTTCTGCTGGACGAGCACACCGCGGCTCTTGACCCCAAAACCGCCGCAAAGGTTCTGGAGCTTTCGGACAAGATAATCGCGGAAAACAACTTAACCGCCATGATGGTGACCCACAATATGGCGGACGCCATCAAGCACGGAAACCGTCTTATAATGATGAACAACGGAAAGATCATTTACGATGTCAAGGGTGACGCAAAGAAGAACCTTACGGTTGAGGAGCTGCTGCTCAAGTTCGAGGAGGTAAGCGGCACAAAGCTGAACAACGACAGAATGCTGCTTGCCAAGGAAGAGGGACAATAAGAAATTACGGTGCGCCGCTTTGCGGCGCATCAGTTTGCAGAAAAAGCCTATTGCAGCGCAATGTCGGCGCATGAAATTTCAAAAAGCGTCATAATTTGTGCAGCAAATTATGACCGGTTTCCGCAAACGCGCGGAGTGAGCGAAGCGAACGGCGCGTGCTTGCGGAAATTTTGAAATTTTTTTAATAATCCGCTTTGGGTCAACCTTTATATACAGTCTGATGCGCCGCAAAGCGGCGCATTTTTGGGCAAAAGGCAGCGTAAGTTGTCAGAATTAAAGGGAGAAAATTTTCCGTTTTTTGCTAAAGTTTTGTTAAAAAGTGACGATATAATAATAAAAGTATAACTTTAACTATGTCTCTTCGCTGTGATAAAGTGCGTCTTATTCGGCGCGGCGGGCATACAAAGCTTAACGGTGCGGAAAATTTTTGAAACAGGTGATTATTATGGATTTTACGAGTATAGGAAAAATCGACGCTTATGTTAAATCATACAGCGCGCAGCGAAAGATAGAGATTAAGAAAGAAGCGGGGAATTTTACAGCGGATAAGCGCGACAGCTTTAAGCGTTCAAGCAAGGAGAATTTCAATGCACAGCTCCGCGAGGCGGTCAACGACGCGGAAAAAGCTTTGCGAACCGCCGAAGAGGCTCTGTTCGGCAGTGCTGATGGTAGTGCGAACGCCTTAAAGAGCGCTTCGGGCGACTCCGAGAACGCTAAAGCCGCAAATGCGGCGGATAAGCGGGAAACGCAGTATTCTCAGAATGCGCGGGAAACGGAAAAGACCGATACCGGAAACGGCGAGGAGGATACAAAAAAGTCCATTGCGGAAATGGTCAAAGAGCAGATGGAAAAGCTGGATTCGCTTTTCGGCGAGAGGGAGAACGACAAGGCAAACGACTCAAATTTAAGCTCTATCCGCGCCAAACTGTATATGGGAAAGAAGCTCACCCCCGCGGAGCAGCAGTATCTTGCCAAGCGCGATCCGAATACCTATTCGCAGTATCAGCAGCAGGAAACCCAGCGCAGGATATATCGGTATACTTTGAAAAGCTGCCGCACTAAGGATCAGGTGAACGGCATGCGTCTGTCAAACGCGCTTTCAGCACTGTCAGAGCTTAAAAAAGCGGCTAAGAACGGCGGAGGGATAGGCGGCATTGCGGGGCTAAATGCCGCGCTGGAGAATGAGATCCGCGATTTCACGCGCTCGGGGGAGTATAACCGTCTGCCCACTGTTGCAGAGGTGAATAAGGTCAACCGCGACCTTGCCAAGGCAAAGAAGTACGAAAGGGAAAAGCGCGCGGAGCAACGCGAGAAGCTCAAAGCCCGCAGAAAAAAGAAGAAGTCTAAAAAGACTCCCGGTGACGGAAAGAGAACCGTGGCGCAGGTTATGGCTACTCCCGAGGCAAAAAAGGTCATGCGGTCGCGCGCTAAAAGCGTATACAGCACGGGGCGCGAAATGGCGATAGTATCCCATATCTACAAGATGAATAAAAAGGCTTGATATAGGTAAGAGGTAAGATTTTTCACATCTTACCTCTTATTTCTTGGTTCTAACTTGACATCAACGAATAAATGTGGTAAAATAAACGGAGCGGCAAATTTTTCAAGCCGCTGTGAAAACGCAGCTAAGAGGAGTTTTCGCGGCGGACTGGCGCGGACTTGTTCCGCGCGGTGCGAAAGTCGCTTTTAATAGTACATTATTTGAGGAAATTTTTATTTTACGGAGCAAAAAATGTCGGAAAATGTTGAAAGCGGAACGGGACGCGACAGCGCCTCGCGGTATTCGAGAGGCTTCAGGGACGGACTGCCGATAGCGCTGGGGTATCTGTCGGTATCGTTTACGTTCGGTATAACTGCGGTAGGAATGGGTATCCCGCCCCTTGCGGCGGTGCTTATTTCGATGACCAATCTCACCTCCGCGGGACAGGTCGCGGGAATAGGTATAATCGCGGCGGGCGGCGGCTATGCGGAAATGGCGCTGGCACAGCTTATAATAAATCTCAGGTACGCGCTGATGAGCCTTTCGCTCTCACAGAAGCTCGACAGAAAGTATACGCTGCCGCACAGGATAATTTCCGCGTTCGGGATAACCGACGAGATTTTCGCGGTGGCGGCGGGAAAGCCCTGTACGGTATCAAGCCGCTATATGTACGGGCTGATAACGCTTCCCTACATATTCTGGGCGGGGGGCACGGCGGCGGGAGCTTTTCTCGGTGAAATTCTTCCCGATTATATAAAATCCGCACTGGGGATAGCTATTTACGGAATGTTTATCGCGATTGTTATCCCTCCCGCCAAAAAGAGCCGCGGGATATTGTTTACGGCGGTTCTGGCGGCGCTTTTAAGCTGTGCGATTTATTTTATTCCGCTGCTTGCGGGTATCTCCTCGGGTATCTCGGTGATAATCTGCACCGTTATAGCGGCTTCATTGGGCGCGGTGCTGTTCCCGAGGGATATCGGAGATGACGGGGAGGCGGAAAATGGCTGATTTTCAATATCTGTGCGTGAGTATCGCGGTGATGGCGGTAGTTACTTATCTTATAAGAATGCTACCGTTGGCGGCGTTCCGCAAAAAAATCAAGTCGAAATTCGCGCTGAATTTCCTGTATTATGTGCCGTATGCCGTTCTGAGCGCGATGACGGTACCCGCGATCTTTTACAGCAGCGGATCGGTGATCAGTGCGGCTGTGGGCTGTGCGGCGGCAATAGTGTTGGCACTTCTGGAAAAGGGGCTTCTTACCGTGGCGGTCTGTGCCTGCGCGGGGGTGTTTGTCACCGAGCTGATAATGCGGCTGATGGGAGCGATGTGACAGTTGGCGATGTATGCCGATTCGCTGAAGGAAGCGGAGGGAATTCCCGAAATCGCGCGTCCGTTTGCGGTTTATGCGGACGGACAGATGGTGGGCTTTACCATGTTCGCTTTTGACGAAATAAACGACGACCCGGACAGGTACCGGCTGTGGCGGCTGATGATAGGCGAGAGCTTTCAGGGCAAGGGTTACGGCAGCGCGGCTCTTGAAGCGATAATTGAATATTTCAGGGTGAACGGCGCGGACGAAATAACGCTTTCCACCAAGGAGAGCAATACATCCGCGCTCGGTCTGTATCAAAAATTCGGGTTTAAAGAAAACGGCGAAATGAACGGCGGGGAGATCGTGCTGAAAAAGCCTCTGCGGCAGCCTTAGCACGCCAGTACCAAAAGCTCTGAAAAAGGAGTAGCTTATGAAACTTATGTTTGCCTCGGATATCCACGGTTCGGCGCTGTGGTGTGAAAAAATGATACTCGCTTATTGCGCGGAGGGCGCGGAGAAGCTCTGTCTGCTGGGGGATATTCTGTACCACGGACCGCGTAACGATCTGCCCGAGGGTCACGACCCCAAGGGTGTGATATCCATGCTTAATGCTGTGAAAGAGGAGATAATATGCGTGCGCGGCAACTGTGACACAGAGGTGGATCAGATGGTTCTGGATTTCCCCGTGCTGGCGGATTACGCGCTGATCTGCGCGGAGGGACATACTTTTTTTCTGACACACGGACATCATTATAATCCCGTGAATCTTCCCCCGTTAAAAAGAGGGGATGTGCTGATAAACGGGCATACGCATATATTCAGGGCGGAGCTTGTAAACGGCGTTCACTGCCTTAACGACGGGTCGGTGTCGCTGCCGAAGGAGAATAATCCGCACAGCTATATGGTGTATCAAAATGGAGAGTTTACGATAAAGGATTTTGAGGGACGGGAGCTGTTGAAGTATAATGTCGAAAGCTAAGGAATTGTTTTTGAAATGCTTGCCGATGCTTATAGTGCTGGTATCGACGGGAATATTCGCGCTGCTTATCAAGTGGGTAATAGGGATATTTTATGCGCCCAATGATACGGTGTACGACAAGGAGTATGGGGAATATGAGTTTAAGGTTGTGCAGTGCTATCAGAATCCCAGCAGCTATTATTATGTATACGGCGGGGATTTCATTTATGATGATGAAAAGTACGACAACGTTGCGGGAGAGCACAACAACGCTCACCTGAGAGCCGAACCGATAGCGTATTTCGTGCTGAATGAACCCGCGCTGAATATGGAAAACACAACGGTTAAATATATCATGCAGGGGAACGGATTGACGGCGGTGCAGTTCGGGGAATTTGTTTTGTACAGACTGGAGGGGCAGTACGGAGTGTTCGCGCCGCTGAGGGAGTACAAGGAGAGCGCGACCTCGCGAAAAAACGACCTGTACGTTGTAAGGCAGCTTCTCAAAGACGATAACTATAAGGAATTTGATTTACCTGAGTGGGAGTCCGAGAAGGAGTTGGTTGAGCAGCTGGAGAAAATCGAATGGTATCTTGACAATGAATACAATGAGGACGGTTAAACATTTTAACAATCTAAGGCGACACCGCACAATCGCCTTCTTTCAGACTTCACAAACATCGTTGAGGCGTATAAATGATATTAAAAGGAGGAATAAGATTGACATATCAAGAGATTTATGGGAATCTATTTGATTATTACAGTCGAGCTTTTTTGGCACACTGCATAAGTGCAGACTTTGCTTTGGGTAAAGGAATAGCGCTTGAATTTGATAGACGATATGATGTAAAAAGAAAGCTTAAACTATATAACCCAAATTACCTGTCTTGGTATAAAGAGAATAATATTGGCGGCGATGCTATTATTGTAGATTCTATAATAAATTTAGTAACTAAAGAGAGATATTTTCATAAACCCACATACCGTACATTAGAAATAGCTTTAACAAAATTAGCGGATATAATTAAAATGAATAACATTGAGAACATAGCAATGCCATTGATAGGCTGTGGCTTAGACAGACTGAGCTGGGATAGGGTATCGGTTATGGTTCAGAATATATTCAGTGACCAAAACTGTAATATCACAGTAGTTAAAAGGTAAAAGGGTTATATCAACGGTAACACATAAACGAATTGAGAGTTAAAGAAAAGGTGAAATATGGAGAAGATACGGAATTTTTGCATTATAGCGCATATAGACCACGGAAAATCTACTCTTGCGGACAGGATACTTGAGCAGACTCAAACGGTGGCATTGAGGGATATGGAGGAGCAGCTTCTCGATAATATGGATATCGAGAGGGAGCGCGGAATAACCATAAAGGCGCGCGCCGTACGGCTCAAATACAGGGCGGACAACGGGGAGGACTATATATTCAATTTGATAGATACCCCCGGTCATGTGGATTTCAATTATGAGGTTTCGCGTTCGCTGGTAGCCTGCGAGGGAGCTATTCTTATAGTGGACGCTTCGCAGGGCATAGAGGCACAGACGCTTGCCAATACCTATCTGGCGGTGGAAAACGACCTTGAAGTCGTGCCTGTAATCAATAAAATAGACCTTCCCTCGGCTCACCCCGAGGAGGTAAAGCGGGAGATAGAGGACGTTATCGGTATTGAAGCGGAAAACGCTCCCGAGATATCCGCGAAAATGGGCATAAATATCCACGCGGTCATGGAGCGTATCGTGGAGGCTATCCCGGCGCCCAAGGGCGACTCCGACGCGCCGCTCAAGGCGCTGATATTCGACAGCTATTACGACAGCTATAAGGGAGTAATAGTTTATGTGAGGATAAAAGAGGGCAGCGTAAAGGCGGGCGACAAAATACGCATGATGGCAAGCGGCGCGGAATTTACTGTGGTGGAAACAGGGTATATGGGAGCTACCGAGCTTGTTCCCTGCACGGGTCTTTCGGCGGGAGAAGTCGGATATATCGCCGCTTCTATAAAATCCATAGGCGACACAAAGGTCGGAGATACGGTCACAAACGCGGCAAAACCCGCGGCAGAGCCGCTGGCGGGCTACCGTGAGGTAAATCCCATGGTGTTCAGCGGCATCTACCCCGCCGATGGGGCAAAATATGTCGATTTGCGCGACGCTCTGGAAAAATTAAGGCTGAACGACGCTTCGCTGAGCTTTGAGCCCGAAAGCTCCGTGGCGCTGGGCTTCGGCTTCCGCTGCGGATTTCTTGGTCTGCTTCATATGGAGATAATTCAGGAGCGCATTGAGCGCGAGTATAATCTGGATATAATCACCACCGCTCCCTCGGTTGTGTATAAAATAGAGCTTACCGACGGCACGGTGAAGATGATAGACAACCCCACCAACTACCCCGACCCCGCCGAGATATCACAGGCGTACGAGCCGATGGTGAACGCCCACGTATATGCTCCGAGCGATTATGTGGGGAATATTATGGAGCTGTGTCAGAACAGGCGCGGAGTTTTCAAGGATATGAAGTATATCGACACCAACCGTGTCGACTTGCACTATGAGCTGCCGCTTAACGAGATAGTGTACGATTTCTTTGACGCGCTGAAATCACGCACCCGCGGATACGCAAGCTATGACTATGAGATGATGGGATTTGCCGCTTCCAAGCTGGTAAAGCTGGATATAATGCTGAACGGCGACGTTATCGACGCTCTGAGTTTTATTGTTCACGCCGACAAGGCTTACGAGCGTGCGCGCAGAATGGCAGAAAAGCTGAAGGAGCATATCCCGCGGCAGCTCTTTGAAATACCCATTCAGGCCTGCGTCGGGGGGAAGATAATCGCGCGCGAAACCATCAAGGCGCTGCGCAAGGACGTTCTCGCGAAGTGCTACGGCGGCGATATCACGCGAAAGAAAAAGCTGCTGGAAAAGCAGAAGGAGGGCAAAAAGCGCATGAGAGCCTTCGGAACGGTGGAGGTGCCGCAGGAGGCGTTTATGGCTGTGCTGAAGCTCGATGACGAATAATAAGGTATGAGAGGACTGTATATCCATGTGCCGTTCTGCCCAAGCAAGTGTCCATATTGCGATTTCTACTCCGTGCCGTTCGGGGATATTCAGGCGGAGCGGTATGTAAGCGCGGTTATACGAAATATCAGAGCCTACGGCGGGGAGTTTGACAGCGTGTATTTCGGCGGGGGAACACCTATTCTGATAGCCGATGATATCGGAGCGATTCTAAAAGCGGCGAATATCGCAAAGGGGGCGGAGATAACCGTAGAGTGCAATCCGCGGGAAATGACCGAAAAAGCGCTCGAAACGCTTTTAAATGCGGGGGTAAACCGACTTTCAGCGGGTGTGCAGTCGCTTGACGACGAGGTGCTTAAGGCGCTTGGCAGGCGGCATGATGCCCTTACCGCCGAAAAAGCGATAATTACGGCTAAAAGCGAGGGCTTCGATAATATATCCGCGGATATCATGCTGGCAACCCCGCGGCAGACAGCCGACAGTCTGGGCGAAACGCTGGAGCGGCTTAATGAGCTTCCGCTGACGCATATTTCGGCGTATATGCTGAAAATCGAGCCGCATACTCCCTTTGGTAGAAATCCCCCCGAATTGCCCGACGATGACGAAACGGCGGATATTTATCTGCGGACGGTCAGCGCACTGGAGCGGTATGGTTTCAGGCAGTATGAAATAAGCAATTTCGCGAGGGACGGTTTTGAGTGCCGACATAATCTTAAGTACTGGCACAGGGAGGAGTATCTCGGGATAGGCGCGGCGGCGCATTCCCTGTATGAGGGACGGCGGTTCTATGTTGAGCGTGACGCTGAAGGTTTCATATCGGCGGAGCGGCAAAAGGAGCTTTCCGAGGGTAAGCCGCCCGACGGCAGAGAAATTTACGAGGAGCGGGTGATGCTGGGCTTAAGGCTTACAGAGGGTATACCCGAGGAGCTTTACAAGCCGCTTTCGGACAGACTGAAATATATTCCCGAAAGGTATTACAGGCTGAAAGGCGGACGGCTGGCGCTTACGGCGGAGGGATTCGCGGTGAGCAACGCGATAATATCCGTACTGCTTGGATAAGAAAGCTATAAGGCACAAAATCACATATATAAGGAGGATTATATGTACGATATCGAGAACGGCAAAAGGTTTATCGAGGCTGACTCGAACTGCTTTCAGTACATGGGCAGGATCGATTTTGACGACCCCAAGCGTCCTGTGCTGATCTTTCCCGCGAGCACCGTGGAAACGGTGTTCACTGGCACTTCGGTGGGTATGATCATAAAGAATATCGATATGCAGGAGCATTGCTATTTCGGGGCGATCATTGACGGGGTTCAGCAGGCTGTAACTCTGAAAAACAGCGGCGAGGACGAGCTGTATATTCTGGCGGAGGGTCTGGAGGACAAGGAGCATACGCTGGTACTTTTCAAGCGTATGGCGGCGGCTTATTACGCGGAGTTTGCGGGTATAGTCGTTGACGGGGGCGCTGTGCTCAGAAATCCCGAACGCAAGTATGACTATAAGCTGGAGGTTTATGGCGACAGCGTGTCCGCGGGAGAGGTCACGGAGGCTATTTTTTACGAGGGACAGTGCGACCCGCCACACCACAGCCAGTATGACAACTCGCATTTCGGCTATCCCGCGATACTTTCGCGTAAGCTGAATGCGGAGCTTCACAATATCGCCCAAGGCGGTATTGCGCTGCTTGACGGAACGGGATATTTTTGCTCTGATAACCTTACGGGAATGCTTTCCTGCTACGACAAGCTGGAGTACAGCCCCTACAAGCCCACCAAGCAGTGGGATTTCACAAAATATACCCCCGACTGTGTCATAATAGCCATCGGTCAGAACGACTCCGCGCCCGACCCTGAGGCAATAAAGCGTCCCGACTACCGAAGAATGTGGAAGGATAAGTATATCGAAATGTTGTCCGACCTGATGGAGAAATATCCCAAGGCGGAATTCGTACTTATCCTGACCGCCTTGCGCCACGATAAAACATGGGACGCGGCAATAGACGAAATCGCCACCGAGGTGAACAGCCCGCGCGTAAGGCATTTCCTGTTTACACGCAACGGCGATGTTACCAACGGTCACCCCCGCGCAACCGAGCAGACCGAGATGGCGGAGGAGTTGTATGTTTATTTAAAAAGCAATATTTTATAAGGGTATCTCTAAAAACCGATTTGAAAAGGCATAATTGACATAGGACGTCGGCTGCAAGGAAAGCCGATGCAGACGGCGTGCGCTGTCAATTTTGGCTCAAACAAGGTTTTTGGAGATGTCCAATGAAGTAATTAAGGCAACACCGCACAAAACACTTGCAAACTGATGAAAAATAGGGTATAATAAAAGTATGAATAAACAAATTAGCCTGTCCGTTCTGAACGATGAGTTGTTACAAGTACAGACAAAGAAAAAAGAATTCTTGGAGCAGATAGAGCGCATAGTTCCGTGGGGTGAGTGGATAACACTCATCAAGCCGTGCTATTACAAAGGAGAGCGCGGAAACTAGCCTTATGATCTGGAGCTTATGTTGAGAATCATTCTCATTCAAAATTTGTATTATATTTTGGCAAGCAGGTGAACTTAAAATGAAACATCTAAAAAATAAACTTTGTTGTGTTGCCGTTTGCTATCTGGGGTATCATGGTTATCTATGTACTACTTAAGGCAACACCGCACAAACCTGTTGCAAATTGGTGAAAAATAAGGTATAATAA
>CAJULF010000039.1 GCA_910587135.1 uncultured Oscillospiraceae bacterium | reverse complement strand
CTTGTATTATACTTCTTTGAGAATTTGGTGTCAAGTTTTATTATACAACATCAATCTCATTTTCCGCAAATTCGATAACAAGTCTGTTCGGAAGGCATACTATCGGTATACCCGACCTTAATCTGCCGGTATTGACGCAGACCTTATCGGGACAGTCAGCATGGGAAACACGAATTTTACCGTTCTTGATCTCAATCAGATTTTTTCGCCCCTCAAATTCCATTTCAATAAGTTGATCCTCAGCTTTTGAAATGTCGATCTCCCTCACAACCATGCCGTTTTGAGATATACGCACGATGCCTGTTTTCGGGGCGCTTAAAGCTAATATGCAGCCCGCAATTCCCACCGCGAAGATTATTCCCGCAATCAAATACAAAACCTTAATTTTCATACTCTATCACATGAACTTCCCTGTCGTATGCCGAGTTGGGAGTGAAACGCTCTTTAAGCCCCTCGGTAAGATATATTTCACCGTTTTGTAAGATCAATATCATCTCAAAATCGCGTTTTTCAAGCCAAAATCGGGCAGCGTCTTCAAGCCCCATGATAAAAACCGACGTAGAAAGAGCGTCAGCGCGCTTTCCCTCGCTTGCAACGATCGTTGCGGAAGCAAGCCCGCTGTCGGCAGGATAACCCGTGGACGGATCAATTATATGCCCGTAGGAAATACCGTTTTCATCGGTAAAGAACCGCTCATAATTTCCCGAGGTCACGACCGCCGCGTCACTTATTTCAAGCA
Organism: uncultured Oscillospiraceae bacterium; assembly: GCA_910587135.1. Taxonomy (GTDB): domain Bacteria; phylum Bacillota; class Clostridia; order Oscillospirales; family Ruminococcaceae; genus CAG-115. The sequence goes on along the minus strand of CAJULF010000039.1, from coordinate 25,545 downwards.
CGCCGACCGTGCCCTCACCAAAAGGACTGCGTATCCCCAGCCGCCAATCCGCACCGTTTTTCTGCCCGATAATCTGAATGTTGCCGCCGATGTCGAGAAGTGCGGAGGTAATGCCGTTCTCCATTAAAATTTGTATTACCTCATCACCCGCCGCACCCTTTCCTACCGCGCCCAAATCAAGCTGAACGCCCTGTTCGAGCCGCACGGAGTTTCCCTCGACAGTGACCTTCTCGCTTCCGACATTTTGCAAAAGCTCTTTGATCTCCTCCGCAGACGGTATGCGGTTTTCACCCGTTGTAAATCCCCAAGCCGTCAAGATAGGGTATATTGTCGGCTCAAATGTATTGGTTTCGTTCGCTGTTTGCAGAGAGTAAGTGATCAGATCGGCTGTTTGTTCGCTTACGGTCACAGCATTCCCGTTTGCGTGATTTACCGCGTAAATGTCGCTGCTCTCATCAGTGACAGACCACATAGCCTCCATCTCAACAAAACGCATTTCCGCAAGCTCTAATGCGTCTTCGGCGTTTCCCCCGTATGCGGTGAATTTAACATAGGTATCCATTGCGAAAAATTCCTTGGAATACTCGGTTGAGTTGTCTGTTGAACCGCACGCGGTAAATATCAGCAAAACAAATATCAAAAGAGCGAATTTAATCTTCATTTTTCTTTCCGACCCGCCTTAAAATAACGGAAATATAATGTCCAACGAAAACGAAAAGCCCCATTATTGCCATATAATCAAGGATAAAAAATATCAGCGGCTCTTCAAAATCAAAAAACACAAATTGCGTTTTCAAAAACAAATATTGAGCCAAATCTCTCTTAATAAACGCATAAACGCCATATCCCGCAATTGCCGTTCCTACCGCTCTTAACGTCCATTTTACGGGAGGTTTTGCTGTAATCTTTCTTGCCGGATTCAGCATAATTATCCAATGGAAACCGAGGTGCAGGCTCGTTAAAATAAATCCCCAATATGCCGAGAGCATATGAAGCGTCCTCCCGAATGAGCGTCCGCCGCTTATCGGCAAAAAGCTCAAGGCGTGACGGGAAATTATCACACCGCTCACCGCCGAACCCAGCATAGCAAGCATTACACCGACAAACAGAACAACTTGAAATAATCTTATTGGCGAATATTTTCCCTTGAATATGCTTTTATAAAATCCGCCGTTCAAAATATGGTGCAGTATAAACAGCACGAAAATCGCGATCCCAAGCCATTCGTGAAGTGCCTGACCTATCAACTCATAGGTCATTAAAAGCAGCAGGATCACCGTCATTGCGAGGTCTGCACAGAGCTTTACGATAGTTTTGGGTTTCATTGGCAATGCTCCTTACAATCCCAGACTGTTTACCCAATCCGACACCTCGCTCTCGGAAACACTTGAACCGAAACGACGACCGTCAAGCCAATTGCCCGAGTCAGCCATTTCCGCGAGGAGTTTTCCGCTATCGCCTAATCCCGAAGATGACGACGTGCAGAACGGAATTACCGTCTTTCCGCTGAAATCATTTGAGGACACGAAGCCGTTTACAGGCCATGCGGCAATTCCCCACCAGATCGGATAACCGATGAAAACCGTGTCGTAATCCGACCAATCCGATATGGTTGTATTGACAAGCGCAATATTTCTCAGGCTTTCATCGTCATGCTCACGCACAACACGGCTGCTGCTGTCTGTCCAGTTTAAGTCGGCGGAACTGTAAGGGACTTGCGGAATCAACTCGAAAATATCCGCGTCTGCCGCGTTTGCGATATATCCGGCAACGCGCTGAGTGCTGCCCGTTGCAGAATAGTATACCACCAATGTCTTATCCTCGTCCGGCATATCGGAAACCATAGTTTCCGCGGGGAATTTATTAATAATGTTCACTGCCTTTTGCAGTACCAGCGTTGCATCAATTGCGGAAACAGAACCGTTTCCGTCAACATCTGCCGCTTGGATCAAATCCCCGTCCAGAGTTTCAATCCCCACCACGTGCCGCAATATCAGCGAAGCATCCACTGCTGTGACACTTCCGTCGCCGTCAACATCTCCATAAGTCACGGCAGCCGACGCCGTTGTTCCTGCCGTGATAAGCATTGCGAACGACGCTGCAAGCGATATCGCGAGCCTTGCGATTTTGTTTGACTTTTTCACAACCTTACCTCCGTTATTTTTGAATTACCCAATTAACAACCTCTTCATCGTCAAAAACGATGTTTCCGCCCCCGTGATAATTATAAATACCTTGTGAATTAAAATATTCGTTATCGGGAATCTCCAAACATAATTTTTCGCCGATTTCCTCATCGGAAAAGCCTCGGTCACGATAAGCGTTATACAATCCGTCATAAGCATCGCGAGCTTTTTGAGAACCGTAATACTCATCGTTTTCCGCCATATAAATGTAAACCGCAACGCCGTTTTCGGCAATCGGTTCAAACGCCCCGTCCCATTGCGACGCACCGTGCAAATAGGCAGCATACAGCTCAGGACGGAGAGCAACCGCTTGTGACATGGTCTCGCCGCCCGCCGAATATCCAGCTGCGTAAATTCGGTTTGTGTCTACCGTGAAGTTATCGATGAAGTACTGCGCAAGCTCATTCGCCTGCCGCGCGGACTTTTCATGCCAATCGGTGAGCTGTGCGGATATTACGATCATTTCCTCGTCAAGCTCTGTCCACGCACGAAATCCGTTCCAATCAATGTTGCTTCCAGATGAATCCTCTCCGAACCACATTCTGTCGTATCCCGGCATTGCTACCATCATCGGGTATTTTCTTGTTCCGTCGTAGCTTTCGGGGAGATAATAGCTGTAATGTATCTCGCCCTCCGCACCGTTTAAGATCTGTTCGCGAATTAAACCCGTCTGTATATTTTGGGGCGGGGTTGAATCATTCGCGCTTTCGCTATCGGAACTGCTCGGGGAAACGGTTGAAACCTCCATATCGCTTGAAATCTCTCCCGTCTGCGACACGTACCCTATAACGGGTACATAGCTGTCTGTTATAGAGAACTGCCGCTTTTCCGCCGAACAAGCCGTCAATGACAATGCCATGATAGGCACGATAAATTTACCGATTATTACATTGAACTTCAAATCAGTACTCCAATCCATCAAGCCACTCTTTTACCTCGGAGGCTGCCTCGGGAACGCTGCGCTCGCTTATCGTGAAAGCGTCGGTGACAACGTTTGCGTTTGGCTCAAGTTCTGCGATAGTACCCACGGTTCCCGAAAGACGGCTGCCGTTGTGAACGTTAAAAGGAATTATCGTCTTTCCCGAAAAATCATATTCGTCAAAAAAGCTGTACATAACCTGCGGAAGGTCAGCCCACCAATTGGGATAACCGACGAAGATAGTATCGTATTTGTCAAGGTCATCAATATGGCTCGTAAGCTCGGGGCGCGCGTCCTCACGCTGCTCTTCCGCAGCATAATCAATTAGCTCGCCGCCATCCGAGGGATATACCACCAACGTGCGTATCGAAAAAAGCTCCCCGCCCGTTTCGTCTTGTATCATATTCGCAATAGCTCGAAGTCTGCCAACAGGCTCGCCGTTTACCGTTGAATAGCTTGCCGAAGCGACAGCGTCCACGCCGCTGTTTTCGGCGGCGGTAAAGTAAGCGATAAGGATATTGCTGTCCGATTCGTTATTATCGGGAGCGGGGGAATTATCGCTTTGCTCCACAGAATTGTCAGCCGCGCTTTCCGAAGCGGACGGGCTTTCCGTGCTTGTTGAATTTGCGGTGCTTTGCGGAACAGAGCTTGTGTATTCCGAGGAATTATCATCTGTACTGCTGCAAGCTGTAAGTGTAAGCACTAACGCTGCCGCCAATATCGCAGTTATTTTTTTCATACGCTCTCCTTATCTGTGCAGACCGGTGATCATTTCCACCGTTGCGGGATCGTAATGCGAGAAGAACAGGCTCTCCCCTTCGTCCAGCTTTTGAATTGCAGTCATATCATCTGTACTCAGCGTGAAGTCGAATACATCGAAATTTTGCTCCATTCTATCCTTATGAGTGGATTTGGGAATTACCACAACATTACTCTGGATAAGAAATCTCAAAGCGACCTGCGCCGCGCTTTTATTGTGCTTTTTTCCGATCTCGATAAGCACAGGATTGGTGAAAAAGTCCTTTCGCCCCTCCGCGAACGGTCCCCATGATTCATGCTGAACTCCGTATTTGTCCATATACTCACGAGCTTTTTTCTGCTGCTGGAAAACGTGCGTTTCCACTTGATTTACTGCGGGCTTTACCTCGACAAATCTGCAAAAATCAACAAGTCTGTCCGGATAGAAATTCGATACGCCGATCGCTCTCAGCCAGCCCTCCTTGTATGCTTCCTCCATTGCGCGGTAAGTGCCGTAGTAATCGTTGAAAGGCTGATGAATAAGCACAAGATCGATATAATCCGTCTGCAATTTACTCAGCGACTCCCGAAGCGATTTTTTAGCGTTTTCATAGCCGCCGTTGGAAACCCATACCTTTGTGGTGATAAACAGCTCGTCGCGTGCCACTCCGCACTTTTTGACGGCGTTTCCCACTGCTTCCTCGTTACCGTAAGCCTGCGCTGTGTCTATCGAGCGATAGCCGACGCTTACAGCGTCCAAAACGCACCTTTCGCATTCCTCATTGCTCACCTGATATACGCCGTAGCCCAAGATCGGCATTTTAATGCCGTTATTCAATGTTACAAATTCCATAATCGTTCCTCCTATAATGTTTTGTAATTTTATTTTAACATATCCGCCGTTCTTTGTGAAGTTCCTTTTGGTTTATCAGTTGTTACCCAAAGGTATAAATCGAAAAGACCGGACTGTTCAGTCCGATCCTTCCGATATATTGTAAAAGGAAATTAGAGGATTTCAATTTCACGGGCAATTATTTCAATACCCCGCCGTCCTTAAAAGCGTTTCCCACACGCTCGCCGAGAACATGATAGCCGTTTTTGACAGGCTCAAACGCTATAGGGCGCAGCTTGGAAACATCAATGATACCGTCCTCTCCGAGAACGCTCTCATCGGCGCTGATGTTGACGATCACGCCGATAATGTTTCCGTCCGCTGTGATCTTTGCAAGTTTGCACTCCAACGTCATGGGAAGCTCGTTAATGACCGGCGCATCGACAAACTCGCTCTTTGTAACGGTAAATCCCGCTTTTTTCATTTTGTCGGAGGTATCGTTTGCGGAAACCATTCCCACATAATCACAAGCAGCAATGTGCGCCGCGTCTGCGAAACTCACGGTAAATGCTCCCTTTGCCTTGATATTCTGCGTGGTCTTATGTCCCGCGCTCAAGCACAGCTCAACCATATTCGCCTCATAAAGCCCGCCCCATGCTGCGTTCATAGCGTCGGGTTCGCCCTGCTCGTCGTAGGTTCCGATAATCAGCACGGGCAGCGGATAAAACCACGGTTTAACTCCAAAATTCTTTCTCATAGAAAATCGCTCCTTTTATACTTTTTTATTATCAATTGCCGACATCAAGTCCCCAGCGATCTGCCGCATCGCCCACATCATTATTCCCGCCAAATCCTCCGAAATACGGTGTAGCCGTATCAAGACCGCTCATTTGGCGCATTTCCTCAGCGCTCAGTTCAAAATCAAAAATCTCGATATTTTCCTTGATGTGGTCGGGATTATTTGAACCTGGAATTGCGATATGTCCCGCTTGTAAGTGCCACCGTAAAATCACCTGCGCCGATGACTTACCGTGAGCCTCTGCAATAGCGGTTATCGTTTCGTTTGCAAAAAGCTCCTGTGTATGTCCGCGTCCGCCGAGGGGAAACCATGCTTCGATCACGGTTCCGTATTTGTCCATATAATTGATCATTTCAAGCTGTTGATTATACGGGTGTGTTTCCACTTGATTTATTGCCGGAGGGATTTTCGCGATTCCCATAATTTCTTCAAACTGTGTTTGCGAGAAATTTGAAATGCCGATAGATTTTACCTTTCCTTGCTCAACAGCCCGCTCCATCGCCTGATACCCTCCGATATAATCACCCATAGGCTGATGAAGCAGCAACAAATCAATATAGTCAAGTCCCAATCGTTCGAGAGCTTTATCAATGCCGACCATGGTATAATTGTCAAACCACAGCTTTGTGGTGACAAAAATATCCTCGCGCTTGACAATTCCGTCGTCAATAGCACGCTTTATTCCTCTGCCGACGCCCTCCTCATTTCCGTAGGCGGCTGCCGTGTCAATAAGATGATATCCGTCGCCAAGCGCCCAGTAAACAGAATCCTCCGCCTGTTCGTTGCTAAGCGTAAAGGTTCCTATGCCGATTATGGGCATTTCTATCCCGTTATTCAGAATTACTGTTCCGTTTGACAGATCAAATTCATTTGTATGCACTCCGGCGTCAGTATCGGAAGCGTTGTCTTCGGAAGTATCCTGCAGCGTTTCCTCCGACTTTGGGCTGTTTTCCGAAAATGTGGAATTATTACCGGACGATTCATTTGTGTTGAATTGTCCGCAAGCTGTAACACTTAATGCCAAAGCAGCAATAATCGCAATTGAGATGAATTTTCTCATGGGTTACTCTCCTTAATTATTCTTGACCCGCCGAAAACGGGGGACATTTCCATGTGATCCAGCGTACCGTCTATCTCAGCAATCTCATCGCTTGTCAGAACGACATTCGCGGCAGCGGCGTTTTCCCTTAATCTCTCAGCTTTGCGTGTACCCGGAATAGGTACAATATAAGGTTTTTTGCACATCATCCACGCAAGCGAGATCTGTGAGGATGTTACATTCTTTTTCGTTGCTATATTATTTATCAGCGACAGCAGCACGCTGTTCTGCTCAACGCCCTTTTCGGTAAACTGAGGCATTGTGCTGCGGTAATCGAGCTTACCGTCAAATTGCGTTCCCTTACCGTATTTCCCCGACAAAAAACCGTTGGCAAGCGGCGAGAATGCCACAAAGCCAATGCCTAATTCATCAAGAGCGGGAAATAATTTTTCGTTCCATCACGCCATCATGGAATAGCGGTTCTGTATCGCAGTTACGGGGCAGATATTATGGGCGCGGCGTAACTGTTCCTCGTTTGTCTCCGACAATCCCCAATGTGTGATCTTTCCTGCTCTAATAAGCTCCGACATAACGCCCGCAACTTCCTCAACCGGAACATTTGGATCGGCGCGGTGCTGATAATACAGATCGATATGATCTGTGCCGAGCCTTTTCAGCGACGCATCAACGGACGAGCGTATCGTTTCGGGACGAGAATCCGGAATAAGCGGCTTGTTGACCTCCGGATAATTCAAATCGAATTTTATCCCGAATTTCGTCGCTATTATTACCTTATTGCGAACGTCCCTCAGTGCTTCTCCAACAATCGTTTCATTCTGATGAGGGTCTTCGGAAGTACCGTAAACCTCCGCCGTATCAAAGAAATTATACCCCATTTCAAACGATCTTCGTATCGTTTCAACGGCTGTTTTCTTGTCGGTAGGAGCGCCGTAAGCGTGAGAAAATCCCATACAGCCAAGTCCGACAGCGGACACTTCCAAATCCGCGCCTAAAAATCTCTTTTTCATTTGATCACCTTTCAAACACATATTGCAAATGAACCGTATCGCCGATTTGTCTTATGCCTTTGATTTTGAATACTGCCGGCTTTTTTTCGGGGAGGAAATCCGCCTTTTCAAAAATTGAGGCTGCCTCCGAATTTCCGTCCGCGGCGGGGGCGATAACAATACTCAGTTCGTCAACCATATTATCCTGAACGAGCGACCAGTTCATCAGTCCGCCGCCCGCCGCAAGCAAGCGTTCTATACCAAATAATCTATACAGCTTTTCAAGCATAAGACCGCAGTTCAAGCCGTCAATTCCCGCAAAAACATATGACGCTCCGACGTTTCGCAGATACGCCAAATAATCGTCCGAAACCGTTTCAAGGAGCACCTCGATAACGTGCGCCCGAGGACGGTTTTTATTTTCGATATGCCCCGAATTAAAACCGAGAACACCTTTCGGATCGACGGAAACGATATAATTTTTTTCATCATTCGGGGCAATGAAATCCTCACGGGATATTTTGTCTTCACAGCGTGGAATATTCAATGCAAGTCCGTCCGAATAACCTCCCAGCATTGTGGTCGTCCCGTACAAGACTGCGGAACAGTCAAACTCTTTTCTCAGCCTTGCGTATTCCTCAAGGGCTTCGGCGCACTCGGGAGCGCTCATATACTCGCCGTCTATCTTCCCGTCAACCGAGGTCAACACATGGCATATAACATATGGTCTGTTCATTTAGCGGCTCTCCTTAGTTGTTTTTAAATATATTTTCTAACCATTCCGCATAAGTGGGTATCCAACCACGGGTATATCCATATCCGTGCGGAGTGTCTTCAAGCACGGTCACTTCTACGGGAACATTTGCCTCGCGCAAAGCGTCTGCGTTCAGCTCAAACTGCCGTACAAACGGATCACGCGTACCATAACAGAAATATGTCGGTGGCAGATCGGACTGCGCAAATTTTTCACTGTCGGTGGAGGCTAAGCTCAATCGCCCGTAGAACGAGTAGATCATTCCGTCCGCGCCCGCGTCAGCCGAAATCTCGTCAAGCAAATCGGGAACATAATCCGCATCAAGAACGGCACCGTTCACAGAGCCGTCAAAATTCAGCAGCATTTCGCCCGCGAGGATACCGCCCGCCGAAAATCCCATAACCGCGATATCCTTTTCGTCAACACCGTAAATGTCGGCATTTTTGCGCACGAACCTCACCGCACGCGCAAGATCGAGCGCACCTTCCTCCTGTGTGTACGGGCGCAGCCGATAATTTACAACAAAGCTCTGATAACCGAGCTTGCTAAGTTCCTCCGCAACGGGAGTTCCCTCGGGATTATCACTGCGAAACTGAAACGCTCCGCCCGCACAAATAAGCACAGCGCCCTTGACCTCCGTTCCCTCGGGAACGGGAAAGGTGACTACATACGGGCGAAAATCGGGGTCATCAAAATAATTTCCGTTATTTACGGTGTACTCTGTTGTGGCGGGAGCATTGCCCTCCTCCCAAAGATACAGCGTTTGGGAAACATGTGCGTTCGCCGCCGCTGTAAAAACCGTATTTCCGTCGGTTGAGGGGGCTGCCGAAAGCGACACAGAGGTGTTTATATCAAGGCTTTCCGCCCATTCCGTGATCGCGTCCTCATTACCGACAATATCGTTACGTGACAAATTCAACGAATTATCGCTTACAAACGCTCCCGGCTGAAGATCGGAAATGGTTCTGCGTGTGTTGGAGAAGCCGCTGCCTCCGTGTGTAACAAATGGAATTATCGTTTTTGCGCCGAGGTCGTATTCTTCCAAAAACGTATACACGGGCATAGGCAGATCAGCCCACCAGTTCGGATAACCTAAAATTATCGTGTCGTATTTTGAAATATCGTCTATGTGATTTTTCAGTTCGGGACGAGCGTTATCCGCCTTTTCGTCAGCAGCGAAATCGGTGAGAGCGTCATGGTCATGAGTATATTCTTGAATCGTTTCGATTTGGAACAGATCGCCTCCGACAGCCTGTTGTATCAATTTCGCGACATATTCCGTGTTGCCGAATTTTTCGCCGTCCTTGACTACCACACTTGCCCTTGCAACCGTATCAACATCGTCCTCCGGAACGGTGAAATACGCAATAAGAACCCGAGAATTATTGCTTGCCGGGGGAGCGGAAGCTGTTTCGTTATCCGTAGAATCCGAACCGCTCTGAGTTAAATTTCCCGATGAGCCTGTGCTGTTCTGTGTGGAATTGCCGGAAGAAACGGAGTTGCCGCTGTTTGCGTCTGTACTTGTTTCTTTGCTTGAACTGCCGTTATTGGAGCAGCCCGTGCAAAGCAATAACGCCGCAAGAATAAATGCGGAAAATTTTTTCATATGTTCACCTACTTTGTAAGTCCGTTTTGTTCGAGATAGCTTGTAATTGCGCTTGTATCCGAGGGTCTTGCGAACAGTCCGTTATGCACCGCCGCATTTCCCGCACAGCCGCGCACGAAATCCATAGACTGCTCAAATTGCTCTTCGTCCATGGAAGCCGACTGCGTAAACGGATAAACGTCAATTCCGCTCAGATCGTAATTCTCCAAAAACGTGCCGATTATCATGGGGGCGGTGTGCCACCAGATCGGATATCCGATAAGAATATTGTCGTATTCCGAAACAGAAGCGGGGAGGTTTTGGATAGCGGGACGGGCGTTGCTGTCGCGTTCCTCGAGAGCCACCTCGGTGCAGGGAGTGTATTCCTCGGGATAGGGAACGACGGGCACAATCTCAAAGGTGTCCGCTCCCGTAAGATCGGCGATAGTTTCAGCCATTCCTGCGGTGTTGGACGACCAAGTGAAGTAAACCACCAACGTTTTGTCCTCCGCGGGTGCAGGCTCGGGCTGAGATACCGGTTCGCTTGACATGGGCGGCTCCGATGATACGGGTGCTGTGCTGCTTTGTTCGGGAGTGCTTGATTCAACAGGAGCAGTCGATTCGGGAATGCTTTCGGACGATTCCGGCGTGCTTTCCGAAACGCTCTCCGTAATGGAGCTTTCTTCGCTTGAAGATGACGATTCCGAAGAACTTGTACTCGTTGAGCTTTGGCTTGTTGAGCCGGTACTTGACGTTGAAGTTGAAGAACTGCTTGATGTGCTGCTTGAACTGTTCTGGATTAACGAGGGTGCGGAAATTCCATTGCCCGAGGTCTGGCTGTTATTGCAAGCGGTCAGGCATAACGCCAATGCCAGACTTGCGAAGATTGTGCTTAATTTTTTCATAGTTATTATCTCCTCTCAAATAATCAAAATCCCAAATCTTTCAGCCATTCGCTGACATCGGATTCGGACGGACGTGAAGCGAACCGATGTCCGTCGAGCCAATTGCCCGAACCGGTCTCGTCGGCAAGCAGCTTTCCGCTGCTGCCAAGTCCGGAGCTTGACGATGTGCAAAACGGAACTACTGTCTTGCCCGAAAAATCGTTTGCTTTGACAAAACCGTCCACAGGCCATGCGGCGATCTGCCACCATATAGGATAGCCTATGAAAACCGTGTCGTAGCTTTCCCAATCGGTAACGCTTGTGGATTCAAGCTCGATCTCACGCGCATCGGGATTGTCGTGCTCGTAACAAACACGGCTGTCCTTGTCATTCCAATTCAAATCCTCCGATGTATACGGGTCTTTGGGAACGATTTCAAACAGATCGCCGTTCGTCTGCGCCGCGATCAGCTCCGCAGCGGTTTTGGTGTTGCCGGATGCGGAAAAATATACGACAAGAACTTTGCCTGCGTCCTCGATCTTATCCGATTTGCATCCGACAAGCCCGAGTGCTAAAGCTGCGCATAAAATTATCACAAACAGCCTTTTCATGATGTTTCACTCTCCTTTTTTTCAATAGTGATCGTTTCATTGTTGTTTCCGTAACTAAAAAACATACCGACGTCCGAGGTTATCTTTCCGATAGGTACAACAGAAACCACAGTTTGCTCCCTGTTATCGTTATGGATTATTGCAATTGACGGACCCTCAAACCAATAAGCGAGGCTGCCAAGCTCGCAGCTTCTTGTCCGTTCGTCCTCATCAGGAATTTGCGAGGGGAGATCAAACGCTTTCGCATAGCCGTCAGCGGGATTCCATAGCTCACTTGTCAGCGGCAGCATATCCGCAAATTGTCTTGCAGTGTAATTGTCAAAAAGTACGCCGTCAAGCACTGCATCTCCCGCTGTTACCGTTATCTCGGTCAATATAGGCTGCTCCGGAGGCGGCGTGTTTTTTGCCGTTCCGCTTGAACCCGAATAAGCGGCGCAGCCCGTTACGCCAAATATAACCACTGCAAGCACACTGATAAGCGCTCGTTTTTTCATACGCACTCCTTAAGAATGTCAAATATTTCATCCGCAGTCAGCTTTTTGCAGCACCCCGCCGTTATATTTGTGCTGTCGGCAATAGACTTATAATCAGTGTTTTCGGGAATTCCCATCTGCGAAAAGCTTGTCGGCAGCCCGACCTCTTTAATAAAATTTTCAAGCGCGTTTATTCCTGCGAGAGCCGTTTCCTCGTCGGATTTTTTATCGTAGATACCCCAGACGTTCTTCGCAAATCTGGCGAATCTTTCTATTCCGTCCTTATAAATGTGACGGTACAGAACAGGGTGAATGACAGCCAGCCCTTTCCCGTGATTGCAATCTGTATACGCACCGAGCTGATGCTCGATCTGATGCGCTTGAAAATCCGTAATTTTGCCGATCTTCAGAATACCGTTTTCTGCCATAGAGCTTGCCCACATCAGTTCGCTCCGCGCATTGTAATTCTCGTGATCCGTAATAAGAATGCGCATATTTCTTATAACGCCGCGCATCACGGCTTCGTTAATATCGTCAGATAGGTTGTTTGCGGACGGTTTGCCGAAATATGTTTCCATCGCGTGAGAAAGCGTATCGAACGCTCCCGATATCACTTGCTCAAACGGCACGGACATCGTGTACATAGGGTCGAGGAATGCGAAATTCGCCTGTGCTCCGAAAAGTCCGCACTTTATCTTTTCCGTCTCGTTGGTAATAACCGCGCCCGCATTCATTTCCGAACCCGTCCCCGACGCCGTCACTACCACACCCATAGGAATAAATTCGGTCGGGAATTTTTTCTTGACAATCTCGTTTTCCCAAATATCTTCGTCGATCTTCGCCTGTGCGGAAACGATCTTGCAGCAGTCGATAACCGAACCGCCGCCGACCGCAAGAATGAAGTCAACGTTATTCTCACGGGCAAGCTTCGCGCCCTCCCGCACCTTTGCGTAAGTCGGATTGGGCATAATTCCCGAAAACTCCACAACGGTTTTTTCCATGGAATTTAATATTCCGGTAATCTCGTTGTAAACACCGTTCTTTTTTATTGAACCGCTGCCGTAAGCTAACATAACGGTATTGTAATTTTTCAGCAGACAGCCGAGATATTCCTTGACACCGCCTTTGCCGAAGTAAACCTTTGTCTTGTTTTCGTAAATAAAATTATTCATAACTTTCTCCTTATTTTAAAGAATTATAGTCATCTTTGTCAACCGGATCAAACCATTCAGTAGATGTATCTGTTCCCGGAACTTCTATCGAGATGTGTGAAAACCAACTGTTTTGAACTGCACCGTGCCAATGCTTCACACCTGCGGGGATATTTACGATATCGCCGGGGAACAGCCGGCGCACAGACTTTCCCCACTCCTGATAATAACCTCTGCCGGCCACGCAAATGAGTATCTGACCGCCGCCCGACGCTGCCTTGTGAATATGCCAATTATTGCGACATTTCGGCTCGAATGTGACGTTGCAGATGCCGAGATTTTCCGTGCAAAGCGGTGCTAAATAGCTTTGTCCGACAAAATATTTTGCGAACCCGTCATTAGGCTCTCCGATTGGAAAGAGCATTCTTTTCGCATGAGCGCCCTTTGCGTCCGCCGCGGAGCAATCTTCTTCATTCCAGATTTCCTTTGCCATTCTGAAGGCTGCCCACGCTTTAGGCCAACCCGCGTAAAATGCAGCGTGAGTGAGAATTTCCGCAATTTCATCCTTGGTAATCCCATTGGCTTTTGCGTTCGTTAAATGATGTTGAAACGAGGCGTCTGTCAACCCTTGCGACATCAGTGCCACAACTGTCACAAGCGAACGGTCACGCAACGAGAGTTTGTCCTCTCTGCTCCATACCTCACCAAAAAGAATATCGTCATTTAATTCCGCAAATTTTGGAGCAAATTCTCCAAGTTGATTTCTGCCCGCTGTCTGCTTTTCCATAAAAAATCCTCCTATTTTAAAACTGCTTTTCCCAGAATTTCACCGCGTCGCCAAGCCAACCCTCTGCAACTGTTCCCGTTCCTATCCCGAAACCGTGCCGAAGTCCCTCGTAAACGTGAAATTCGGTATCAATTCCGAGGGCGCTCATATTATCCAGACGAGCTTTCATTGTACGCCAGTTCGCAATCCCGTCGCTGTCGCCGACGCAAACATAGGTCGGCGGATCGTTATCGGAATATTCGCTGAAACCCGTATACTGCATTATCACCGCTCCTGCATGAGGAAGAGTTCGCTCACCAAATCCCTCCACACCGTAGGAGCCTACCCATGCGGACATCCTTGCTCCCGCCGAACCGCCCCACAGCGAGTAGCAGTCGGTATCAACCTCAAGCTCATCTGCGTGTTCAAAAATAAATGCTATCGCCCTTGACAAGTCTTCACAAGCGGTTTGAGCCCCGGGACGGTAGATAACCGCAAATGCGTTATAGCCGCGCTTTGACAGCTCCAAAGCATGAGGAAAGCTGTCCTGCATAGCCCCAACATACGCAAATCCTCCTCCCGCGCTGCAAACTGCGAATTTCTCTCCCGAATTGCCTTTGAAGAAGAACAAACCCGTATCATTTTTCCAAGGGTCTGTCGCTTTCTCCGCTTCGGAATAAATGTCATAGAATATCACATCGCCCATTGCCGCATGGGAGCGCATATAATTTGCAATCTCAACAGTTTTGTCTGGATCGATGTTATTGTACCAAGTTAACCGCAGCTCTCCGAGGGTAGCACCGCTGTAATATCCCTCGTCTACAGGGAAAATAAGCCTGCCGTAATTGCCGAAAACAGGATCGCTGATCACGTCCGAAATCCGTGTATCGCGCGTATACGGTTCGCTTGTTATCACGGTACCGATTACCTCCTCCGTAGCTGTTTCGGGTGGAATATTAGGCTTGCTTTCCGTGGTCACGGGTTTGGTGCTTTCTTCGCTTCCAATACTGCTTGATATCTCACTCATACTCTGCTGCGTTTTGTCTCCGGCGGAATTTCCCGCGTCCTCACTACGCGATCCGGAATCTGACGATGAGTTCTCCGAGCCGCCTTGTTCCATGCTTGCCGAAGTGCTCTCCGCCGTACTCACGCTGTCTGATGGGCTCGGTTGTGTATCCGAATTGCACCCAACCGCACAGAGCATTATGATCATAGCCGATAAAGCCGCCAATTTATTCATTTTCACCGCTCCTTTTTCTCTATTATAAACAAAAAAGACCTCCAATGGAAGTCTCTTTTGGTTTATAAGTTTATACCTTGAAGTTTACAGTTGGCTCGTTACCGCTTTTTTCGCCGCACGCAGAAACTCTTTAACTGTCGCGGAGGGCTTTGGCGAATGCAATAACCCATAGGGAATGCTATAATCCCAATCCACGGGAATGACCTTAAGCAGCGGGTGAACATTCGCCCAACCCGCAATGGCAAGCAGAACGTCATTGCTGTTTTCACAGCGGTTAAAAATACTCATGTTATAAAAATCGAAGTCCACGATATTTATTTGACTGTGATTTTTCCATATCTCATCGCGCAGACGGTCAACATAGCTGCTCCAATTCCTCTTCATCAAAAGCAGGTTTTCACCGTACAGATCATCAATGGAGAGTTTGTCCTTTCCGGCAAGCCTGTGATGCACAGAAACCGCACAGCAAAACGGCTCACGCGACAATTCCAATCCCGAGCAGCTTCGCAGATTAAGCATTGCCTCGTCGAAGATGCCGCCCACAACATCAATGTTTTTTCCAAGATTTCCGAGTATTTCACGTGCGTTTTCGGGAGTGTTCTCAAACGGCACAAGCTCAAATTTCAAGTTTGGGCAATACACCTGTATTTTCCCCCAGAGCTGCACAAGAAGCTGTGCGGGAGTCATTGGTGACGTTCCTATCCGGATAAGACTGCTGTCGGACTGCATAGCGTTTTTCGCGCGCAGAACAGACTCCTCGCAGTATTTAATAATATATTTCGCGTCCTGATAGAGCGACTTCCCCGCCTGCGTGAGCGTGAGTCCGCGGTGTGTACGCTCAAACAGCTTCACGTCAAGTGAGCTTTCGAGAAGATTGATCTGCTTAATTACCGCCGTCGGAGTAATGTACATCTCCTCGGCGGCTTTGTTGAAGCTGCCCGCGTCGGCTACTCTCAAAAATGTTTCAAGCTGCGGATTATACATGGCTCGCTCCTTTCAACAGGCTTTTGAGCAACTTATATATACTATTATAATATATTTTTTACAAATTGTCAAGAGTATTAAGTCAAAAGTATAAACTCTATAACTTTTATGAACTTCTCATTTTCTTGAAAATACGGTATAATAAATATCAAAGAAACATTGAGGTGATTTTATGAAACACGTCGTTAAAGGGATGATACCCCTATTGCTTGCCACAGCGATCTGCGGCTGTTCAAACAGCGCGGCAACAACAAGCACCGGTGTAAATAATTCATTATCCGAGGAAAGCAGTTCATCGTTAAATAATTCAGAAAGTACCGACCGTGAAAGCTCAATCGGTAATGCGGCTAAAGATGAAACGACAATAAGTTCCGCCGAAAGCGGGAATACTTCGGAAAGTGGTGATATTATCGGATACGAGGAACTGCTTTCACCTAAAACATTCCCAAAGGACTTAGAGGAAATTCCGCATGAATTTTTTAACACCGCTCAGGAGAAGGGAACGCTTGTTGACCTCAATTACACCACCTACGAATCCTTTTCTTATGCAGAAAAAACGCATGAGCTTCAAAAGCGCGCGGTGGTGTATCTGCCATACGGTTATAACGAACGGGAGAAATACAATGTGTTCTACCTTATGCACGGCGGTTGGAGCAATGAAACAACTACTCTTGGAACTCCCGAGGCTCCGTCAATTATGAAGAACGTGCTTGATAATGCCATTTCGGAAGGCAAAATTCCTCCGCTGATAGTGGTCTGTCCTACTTACAACAACACGAGCGGCGAGGACAGCGCAAGCTACAGCCTTGCGCTTCAACTTACGAGAAATTATCACAACGAACTGATAAACGACCTCATACCTGCAGTCGAGGGGAAGTACAGTTCTTATGCGGACAGCGTTTCCGCGGAGGATTTGATCGCCGCACGCGATCACCGAGGGTTCGGAGGCTTTTCGATGGGCTCTGTCACAACATGGCGGACATTTGAGTATTGTCTTGATTATTTCCGATACTTCGCACCGTCAAGCGGCAGTATTACAACTGATGGCAGCTATATGGACGATATAGTAAGGAATTCGGGGTATGCCTGGAGTGATTTCTTCCTTGTCACTATGACGGGAACAGAGGACTTTGCAGCCTCGGCATTTGAACAGCAGATAGAGAATATGCAGAATTACGACAGTTTCCGCTATTCCGATACCGAAAAGGACGGCAATCTGACATTCCGCATTAAAGAGGGATATTCTCACAACGGAACAGCGTCAATGGAGTATACTTATAATGCGCTGCGGTGGTTCTGGAATACAAATCAATAAGCAGGGGGATATTGTGCGGCAGACGGGAAATTTGACGATGGTGCAAATCAAATGTTCGATACGAATTTCTGGTGTGCGTTTCGGTTGTTTAAATTAAGATATCTTCATAATACCTCTTACCTATAAAACGAAAGGATCGGTGTGAAAACATCGGTCTTTTTGTTTTCTTTATACCTTCAGGTATATACCGTTGTACAAAGAGTAACTTCTAAAACCCATTTATATCTGTTATAATATAATTACCCGAAATATGGAGCAAGATTTTGAAAAATGGAGGAAACCGTTATGAAAGACTTTCAATTGAGAAATGACACAAAGCTCTTGATGAGGAACGACCCGACCACGGATCTGAAAGAGCTTACCCATGGCAAGAGCGTACTGTTCGTGTACGGCGGAGGGTCAGTCAAAAAGAACGGTTGTTATTATGATATCAGAAACTCGGTGACATCAGGCGGCAAGCTGTTTGAACTGGGGAGCGCATCACGGGAGCTGTCCGTTATTGAAACAGGAATACGGCTTGTAAAGGAACAGAAGATCGAAATGATTATAGGAGCAGGCGGCGCAAGCGTTATGGACGCCGCAAAGCTAATTGCCTTTGGCGCACTTCATACCGTTGGTCTTTGGGATTACATTAAAGGAAAAAAGAATCCGTATAAACTTGAAAAGCTGCCGCTTATTTTGATGCCGACATATCCGTCGAGCGGATCGGAATACGGACTTGGAGCGGTCTGCGCTGACAGCCGAGCAAACGATTTCGGCACGGCATACGGAATTCCCGCAGATGTTGCTATCCTTGTTCCCAAATATTCAATGTCGCTTGATAAGGAAATGACGGCATATACGGGGCTTGTAACATTAGTTCAGCTTTCTGCTTCAACACTTGGCGACAAGAACCCTGTTTCATATGACATTGGCATTTCTGTTATACGCAATGTTTTAAAGGCAACAAAACAGCTTATAAATGAACCCCACAATGCCGATGCAAGAGCCATGATACTTTATGGTGCTTCTATAGCTACCTCAGGCAGACTTGGACTTGGGAAAAAAGAAAATTATGCGTATGATATTTACGAACTTGAATTTATTCCCGAGGTTTTATTTGGCGCGCCTTACCGTAAAAGCCTTACAACCCTTTTCCCGAGGTTCTTGAAAGCGATGTCAAAATACTATGATGCGGATATTCGGTGTTATTTTAAAAATGCCTTTGGATTTGAGGGCAGTATAAACGATTCCGCAGATAAAATGATGAAGCTGTTCTCGGAATTTGGAGCAGATATGTATTTTGACGGTGAATTTACAAAAGAAGCGGTTTCCAAAGTATCTGTATCTACATTGTTAACATCAGATGAGGTTTATGCGATTATCGAAAATTCGTTACGATAACGCTTATTTCATCGATTTATAGATTTATTATGCAAAAGGCGGTGATATTGTCGGACGGGTATTGATAATCGAATTCAAGGATGATAACAACAATTTGTTTGACGAAATGCTGCAGGTTTTAAAAAATTATTTGAATATTGATTATATTCAGCTAAGCGGCGAATCGAAACTGACACTTTGCGGTCTTGTATTATTTCCCGAACGAAAAACGGCTTACTGTAATAGCGAGCAGCTTTCATTGACCGTAAAAGAATTTGATGTGTTATGGGTGTTGACGGTCTATAAAAATCGCATTTTAACGTATAATCAAATATATCGAAATGTATGGGGTGAGGAAGCAATTGGCAATGTAAACAATATGATTGCTTGTCACATTCGCAGTCTTAGAAGAAAATTAAGCAAGACTTGTTTTGGCAATAAACTTGCCATTCGTTGTATACGAGGTGTCGGTTATAGCCTTGAATTCAAAGAGTAATCTTAAATGGCGGCTTGATCAATTAAGTCGCCGTTTCATTGTCGAAATTTGCGAAGAAATACATTATTTCTACATTTTCGCCACAAAGTTTCTACAAAATACTACTATATAATATCCTCATAGGCTAATTTTTATGGGGATCGACACATAAATATCCCCGGATAGAGGATATAATGTTAACATTTCATGCGCAGACGAGTTCTTCGCTACCAAGAACATCAATATATACTTTAATTATCAATGCTGTAATCCATAAAAGGATTGCAGCATTTTTTTATTCGACACCATACCATATAAACTCCGATAAAAAAACAATAATTGCGTTAGGCGTAGCTGATTTACAACGGCTGCGCCTTTTTTATGTCGTAAAAAGTCGCAATATAGAATTCTACCGCTCACGCGCTCCGCCTCCTATGTTTTTGTCCCATTCAACAACGAAAAAACACAGGAGGTTTAACATGATCGTTAAATATGATGAATTTTTGAGCAAAATCCCCGGCGAGGTTACGGAGGTCGAGATCGATGACGAACTCGGCAAACACATTGCCGAGATGGACGAGGCAGACTTCAACCTTAACCGCAAAGAAACGCGCCGTCATACTTATATGTCGGTACTGGAGGAAAAAGGACGATACATACCCGCTGGCACCGATCCGCT
Organism: uncultured Oscillospiraceae bacterium; assembly: GCA_910587135.1. GTDB lineage: Bacteria > Bacillota > Clostridia > Oscillospirales > Ruminococcaceae > CAG-115. Next base: position 5,746 of record CAJULF010000039.1, on the reverse strand, counting down.
GGACGATGTCCTCAAGGAAGAACGGATCAGGGAGCTTATGGAAGCAATTGAAAAGCTTCAGCCGCAGCAAAAGGAATTGCTGATCCGTGTGTATTGGAACAAGGAAATCCAAAAGGATATCGCCGAGGATATGGGGATTTCGCAACAAGCGATATCAAAGCGTTTGAGGGTAATTCTCAAATTTCTGAAAAAATTTTTAGAATAATTGGTTGTATTTTTCGATTTTCGTGGCTTATATATAGAGGGTTAAATTTCGCCCTCTGTTGCTCTTTGAAAATTGAATAGCAGTATTTCAGATACTTTCCCTTGCGCAGCCTTTATGGTTGAAAGCGAAAGGAGCGCTACGCCAAGACATTCCCCGAATCACAGATCGGACAAGCACGGCACTTTGCCGGACGAGCCTCGGCTCAACATTATTCCGAAAGATGATCCATAACCGAGCGATAAATAGCAGTTCCCAAAATCGATGTGGCAGTCGGTGCGCGATGACCTGCACAGGGGGATAATGATACTTCCGTCCAGCCACAGTTAGAAGCAATGGGGGCGGCTTTGCGAGAACCGCATTGGGGTGAGAGTCCCATGATGTTGTGCCGACAACAGTCTGAAATATTCCCGATTGTCGGGGGCGCGGGGCAAATACGACATTTTTTACAGGCAAACAAGCGAAGAAATTCGCTGTTAAGATATAAGGTTACGGCTCTGTAATCGCACAGAGCCGCGACCGTTTGCACACTGAAAAGTGTGCAAATTTCAGTTGAGTTTACGAACAAGATTGAAAATTGCACATTTAATATAAGATTACGGAGGAACAGAAAACATGGATAACGAAGCGATCATCAGGTACAAATTCTACTTGTGCAGAAATTTTCTGGACAAGCTGTTGAATGAAAATCTTATAACCGAGGCGCAGCGCAGAAAGATCGAAAAGGCTGTTATAAAGCGGCTCGCGGAGGTCTGAACCCCCGTCCGCTTTTGTTGGTTATGATACAAACCGCCGCGGATATTTCGGTAGCATTGGTAATAGATAAATCCGAAATTTTTCGGTATGATGTGTTGTGAAAGGAAGTGATGAAATGGCTGAAATTACGATTATACCTGCTAAAAAGCGGACTGCGGAAATAGTCAGAACCGCCGCTTATGCCCGCGTATCGAGCGACAGCGAGGATCAGTTAAACTCATTCGCGGCACAGATACGTTATTACACCGAACTGCTCAGAAACAGCACCGACGCGGTGTTCGTAGATATGTACGCGGATCAAGGTATAACAGGCACGTCGGCAACAAAGCGCCCCGAGTTCCAAAGGCTGATGAGCGACTGCCGCAAAGGAAAGATCGACAGGGTACTTGTCAAATCAATATCGAGGTTTGCGCGAAATACCAAAGACAGCCTTGAAGCGGTACGGGAACTGAAAACGCTCGGCGTGTCGGTGTACTTTGAAAAGGAGAATATCGACACCGGCGAGGTCAGCTCTGAGATGATGTTGGCGATATACAGCCAATTCGCCCAAGAGGAATCAATGTCGATCTCGCGAAACTGCCGCATGGGTGTTAAAAAACGCATGATGGACGGCACTTATAAAACTGCGTCCACTCCGTTCGGATATGATTATGTAAACGGGAAACTTCAAATCAACCTTAAAAGGGCGAAAATCGTCAGGCAGATTTTTACATGGTATGTCAGCGGTATCGGCATGAATGAGATTGCAACAAGGCTGAATAAACTCAAGGTTCGCAAAGAAATATGGCGTCGCAGTACAATTCATTGTATACTTACAAATGAAAAATACATTGGCGATACCCTACTTCAAAAGACTTTCTCGACAGACACTCTGCCGTTCAAGGGCGTGATAAACCGCGGCGAAAAGGAACAGTATTACGTTAGCGGAACACACGAGCCTATCATAGAAAAATCGGTATTCGATAACGTCCAAAAAGTCCTTGCTGAAAGGGACAAGTCAGACGGAAAAATAATCAAGCGCTCGCCCTTCCACTCAAAGATTATATGTGGCAATTGCGGCAGTACATTCAGACGAAAGGACAGAAAAACCTATGTGTGTTGGGTGTGCCGAAAACATGATGGATCGGCTGAAAACTGCGCTGTTCGACAGATACGGGAAGAAAAGTTCCGCATGGCATTCGTGAGATTATGGAACAAGCTCCAAGCGCATTACAAAGCTATACTCGCACCAATGCTCCGACAGCTTGAAACTCTATCCGTAAGAGAAAAATCGGGCAACACGCAGCTTGCGGCGCTCCGTAAGGAGATAGCGGAAATAAAGCAGCAAATCCATATGATGACCATGTTGAACTCGCAGGGAACATTGGACGGCGCGTACTTTAAAGAGCGCACTCAGGAACTCGACCGAAAGATGATAACTGCCCAAAAGCAGCTTCACGCCAACCTTGACGATAAGGACGGTGAGAGGCTCGACGAACTACGTAAGCTGATCGGAGTATTCGAGAGAGCCGAACAGATAGACGAATTCGACGAGATCAAATTTGGGCAGATTGTTGAGAAAATCACGGTGCTGTCGGAATCGGAAATACGGTTTGACTTGATCGGCGGGATCGGATTTACGGAAAGGATCGCGAGGTGATGAAATGCTAAAAAACAGAAGCATACCGTTCGGGTACTGCATGGTAAACGGAAAATACGCGCTGAATGCGCCCGAAGCGGAAACGGTGCGAAAAATATTTGCTGATTACATCGGTGGAAAATCGCTTAAAACCATAGCCGCCGAAATGACGATACCATATATAATAGGAAAGTCCGTCTGGAATAAAAATATGGTCTGCCGTGTGCTTGAAAACCGAATATATATCGGCGAGAACGGTTATCCGCAGATTATAACATCAGAGGACTTCCGGCTGGCGGCTCGGATAAAGACGGAGCGGAATACCTACCGTAAACCCGCCCCACAGAACGAACCGCAGCAAACAGAGACAATGCTCATGAAATACGAGCCGACCGACGAAATTCAGCGCATGACCAATGAAATAAATCGGCAGCTTGATTCCGAAAATCCCGATAGGGAAAAGGTTGAAGCGCTTATAATAATGTGCGCTCAATTAAAATATACGACTGTAAACGAGGTGAAAACATGACAGGAACAGCAATAACGGCACCAAGCAATATGCGGATCGTGGTTATACCCGCGAAATCTCGCGAGGAAACCGGACAGGCTCAAAGACTGTTAAGAGTGGCGGCATACTGCCGCGTCAGCACCGACCAAGAGGAGCAGGAGAGCAGCTACGAAGCGCAGATAAGTTACTACACCGAAAAGATCGGGAAGAATACCGAGTGGCAGATGGCTGGCATATTCGCAGACGAGGGAATCACGGGTACGCAAGCAAAGAAACGTCCCGAATTTCTCAAAATGATAAGGCTCTGCAGACAACGAAAGATTGACTTGATACTCACGAAATCCTTGTCAAGATTTGCGAGAAACACAGTCGACAGCCTTAATTACATACGCGAACTGAAAGCGCTTGGCATAGCGATCATTTTCGAAAAGGAAAACATCAACACCATTGAAACCGATACGGAAATGATGTTGACGATAATGTCCTGCTTCGCGCAAGCCGAATCCGAGTCGATCAGCAAGAACGTATCTTGGGGTATTCGGCAGAGCTTTAAAAACGGTAATGTTCCGATACAGTACGCAAAACTGCTTGGGTATAAAAAGGGCGAGAATGGTCTCCCCAAGATCGTACCCGAAGAAGCGGAGATCGTAAAAGAGATATTCCGCAGCTACCTTGACGGAATGAGCCTTAGGCAGATCGCCGATTCGCTCAACTCCCGAGGTGTCAAAACGAAGCACAAGCGAACCACATGGCATTCCGAGATCGTCAAAAGCATTCTTGTAAACGAAAAATATACGGGCGATGCGCTTCTGCAAAAGTCCTACATAACCGATTGCATTACCAAAAAGAGCCGCAAGAACAATGGCGAGCTGCCGATGTATCTGGTCAAGGATCATCACGATCCGATTATATCCCGAGCTGACTTCAATCGGGTGCAGGAAGAAATGGCGCGACGCGGCGCAAAGAAAGCGATTGCGAATAAACTCGGTAAAACCGAGCAGGGCAAATACAGTGCAAAATACTCGCTGTCGGAGCTGCTGATATGCGGCGAGTGCGGTTCACATTATCGCCGTGTAACTTGGACAGCAAAGGGCTTCAAGGAGATAAAGTGGCGGTGCATCAACCGAATTCAATATGGCAAGAAGAAATGTCATAACTCGCCTACCGTTGATGAACAGTCACTTCACAAGGCAATAGTGGAAGCGATAAATGAATTCTGCACGGTCAAGGACGATGTGGCAAAGGCACTCCGCGAAAGCATAATCGAGGTGCTTGATCCAAACCTTAACGGCAGCGTACAGGCGGCACAGCAGCGGATCGATGAACTTGCGCACAACATAGACGAGCTGATAAAATTGGCAACCGTACCCGAAACAGCCACCACAGCAATGGCGGATATCGAGAAATTCAGCGAGGAAATGAAAACGCTGCGGGAGTTCATCGAAACCGAAAAGGCGAAACAGATGACGGCACAAAGAGGCTCCGACGAAGTTGACGCGATTCTGAAACGGCTTGAAAACGAAGATTTCGCCATGACAGAATACGATGACGTTGCGGTGCGGCAGCTTATTGAAAAGGTCACCGTTGAAAGCAAGGACACCATAACGATCACATTCAAAGGCGGCTTTGAAATCAGAAAGGACTTAAATGGAAATTGAGATTCCGGTATGGCTTTATGAAATGCTGCTTATAGAGGCGGCAGAAACGGGTTCCGCGGTTGAAGAAATCGCGGAATCTGCATTTAGAAAATTTATAGAAAGGGATATGGACAATGTCGACTAACGAGAAAAAGGGCGTAACCGTCAAGATCGACGCGGATTTGCACGCCGAGGTCAAGCGATACATTGAAGAGCACGAAATGACAATGGGGGATTTCGTAGCTTTGGCTTTACAAGACGAACTCCACCCGAAACTGACAATCAAGGAGGACAAGAACATGGGTAATATGAGAACGATGGCGTTTCAGGTGCCGGAGGAACTGTTCCAGAAGATCAAGGACTATCTGCAGCGCAACAACATGACGCAGAAGCAGTTCGTGATCGGGCTGATCGAAAACGAGATCAAGCGAGATCTGACGCAGCGGCAAGCAGTAAGCGAAACGCCAACTGATTCCGAGAGAGTGGTAGAGAAACACGCAGAACAGCAAGAAACAGCCGCTGTGAGCGATTGTGAGAGCGTTTCCGAGGAAGTCGGGGAACAACCCGAGGAACGGGAAAGCACCGATTTTTCGGACGATTTTGACGCCGAGAGCGAGGAATCCGAAAACCCCGATGAGGACGAGGATTTGGACGAAGGCGAGGATCTGGATGAGTCCGAAGATATGGGAATGTCTATGGGGATGTGAGTTCGAATGTATATGAATTGTCTGCTACGTTTCATATATAACCTCAGCAAGGAAATTTCATTAAGCAATTAAAAAGGTCTTGACATTCGTGTAGTGATGTATTATAATATAAATATGAAGCTGAGACGCTTTTGTATATTGAAAGAGAAAAAATCTTTTTTGTCAGCGTTTCACAACTAATTGTTACCAAAAAGATATTATGCTCACAAACGTCAGTGTAAAGCCATTTGTGGGCATAAATCTTGCTAAAAACAGGATTCACGGTCCACAGATATTTTCGACACGAAAGTGGACTTGAACCCTCCCCTAGGTACAGCC